>CATJWA010000161.1 GCA_949744025.1 uncultured Eubacteriales bacterium | reverse complement strand
GTGAGCAGGGCGTTTGCAAGCGCGAAGTCCTCGCGCGCGAAGTAGTCGTGCAGCGGCAGGGACAGGGTCCGGCACTGGCCGTGTATTTCCTGCGCCATGCCCGCGCACACGGCGGTGCCCGGCGCGCACTCGCGCAGTATGTCCCCCACATCGTGGCTGAGCGCGGACAGCGGCGCGTTGAGCGCGCCGTCTCTGACGCAGGGCAGGGGCAGGACGAGGCAGTCCGCGCCCTCGAGCGCCGCGCCGGCGCTCACAGCGCAATCGGGAAGCTCCTTTTCAAGCGCGAAGGGCCGGACCTCGTGTCCGTCCGCGCGGAGCAGGCGGCACAGGCGCACGAAACGGCTGTCGCCGCCGATAAGGGCAAATTTCATTGTCTTTCACCTCAAGACAGACTATGCCGGTACGGGCGTAAACGTGAAAAAGGTTGCCAAGCTCTCCCGCATAAAGTATAATTAAAAAATACTATTTTCTCGGGAGGGGCTTTATGAGTCTGGCGGACAGGATTTTTATTGAAAATTGCAGGGATATCCTCGCAAAAGGAGTCTGGGACACGGACCGCGAGGTGCGCCCGCGCTGGGAGGACGGCGCGCCGGCCCACACGGTCAAAAAATTCGGCATAGTCAACCGCTATGACCTGCGCGAGGAGTTCCCTCTGCTGACTCTGCGCCGGACCTACTGGAAAACCGCGGTGGACGAGCTTCTGTGGATTTGGCAGAAAAAGAGCAACAACATCAGGGACCTGAACGGCCACATCTGGGACCAGTGGGCGGACGAAAACGGCTCCATCGGCAAGGCCTACGGCTACCAGCTCGCCGTGAAGCACCGCTACCCCGAGGGCGAGATGGACCAGGTAGACCGCGTACTGTGGCACCTTAAACACAACCCTGCTTCGCGGCGCATCATGACGAATATCTACAACTTTGCCGACCTCAGCGAGATGGCTCTGTACCCCTGCGCGTACTCCATGACCTTCAACGTCAGCGGAAATACGCTCAACGCCATACTCAACCAGCGCTCTCAGGACATGCTGGCGGCGAACAACTGGAACGTGGTGCAGTATTCGGTGCTGCTGCACATGCTCGCGCAGGTGTCGGGTCTTCAGGCAGGCGAGCTTGTGCACGTTATCGCCGACGCGCACATCTACGACCGCCATGTGCCGGTCATTGAACGGATGCTGGAAAACGAGCCTAAGCCGGCGCCGCGCTTTGTGACAGATGCCTCGGTGGACGATTTTTATAAATTCACACGGGACAGCTTCCGTGTGGAGGGCTACGAGTACTCGCCCTTCACGGAAAAGATTCCCGTGGCTGTTTGATGGGAGGGACGGAGATGGACGCGATAGTCGCGGTTTACGACGATTGGGGCATAGGCTGCTGCGGCACCCAGCCCGTAACGCTGCGCGCCGACCGCCGGCGCTTCCGCGAGCTGACAGAGGGCGCGGCGGTGATAGTGGGCAGGAAAACGCTCGCTGATTTTCCGGGTGGCAGGCCGCTGAAAAACCGCGTGAACATAGTGCTCACGCGGTGCGAAATCGAGATGGAAGGCGCTGTGACCGTACACGGCGCGGCCGAGGCGCTCGACGAGGCAAAAAAATACTCCCATGCCCTTGTAATAGGCGGCGAGAGCGTTTACAGGCAGCTTTTGCCCCACATCGACCGTGTATATGTCACAAAAATTGAGGCACGACCCCACTCGGACGCATTTTTCCCTGACCTCGACGCCTCTCCGGACTGGATATGCGCCGACTCGGGCGAGGAGCTGGAGGAGGACGGGGTGAAATACCGGTTCATGGTATACGAGAGAAAATAAGGGGAGATCCCACAAAAAAGAAGAAACGGCCCGCGGGCCGTTTCTTCTTTTTTGCGTATTTACACTATGTTCAGCTTGAGGTTGGACCACTCCTGCTCAAGGCCGCCCTCGTAATCGTCGTCAACGGTGAGAGCGCCGGAGACGATGTCGGCGAGCTGAGCACTGTACTCCTCGACGGTGTAGGTTTCCATGCTCCAGGTAGCGGTGGGCAGGCCGACAGCATCGTCGGTAGCGCCCAGAGCGGTGCCGGTGCCGCCGATGTCGGCATAGCTGCCGTCATAGACCTTGCCGACAGCCCACTGCACGGCGCTGCTCAGGCCCTTCATGGCGGAGGTGAGGACAGCGTCAGACTCGAAGGACTGGTCAACGTCAACGCCGACCACAAAGCCGTCATTGGCGGAGGCGGCAGCGGTTATGGACTGGAACATGGAGCCGCCGCAGGCGAAGATTATCTCCGTGCCGGTCTGGTACCAGCCGTTGGCCATGGTCTGGAGCTCGGGAGATGCGCTGAAGGAAGCGCCGTACTGCCAGGAGTAGTTCATCTCGACGTTCACGCCCAGCTCAGCGGCAGCCGCATTGGCGCCCTGAACATAGCCGTAGCCGAAACGGCAGCAGGCAGGGTTGGTTCCGCCGCCACCGCCGCAGAAGCCGAGCTTGGTGAAGCCTTCCTTGACAACGGCGTAGCCGGCGAGGTAGCCGCTCTGCTCCTCCTTGAAGGAGATGCCCGCGACGTTGGCAAGAACGTTGCCGGCGTCGTCAGTAAGCGGGTAGCCATCGATGAAGATGAAGGGAACGTCGGTGAACTCGGCCGCGGCGCGCTTGAGGGCGCTCTCCTGCATGAAGCCGGCGCAGACAACGACCTCGGCGCCGCCGTCAACAGCGGCCTTCATTGCGTCGTAACGGTCGTCGTCGGTGGCCTGGTCGCCGTTGGCGGGCTGGTAGTACTTGTAGCTCAGGCCGTTGTTGGCGGCGTAGAGCTTAACGCCGTCAAAGGTGCCCTGGTTGAAGGACTTGTCCTTGAGCTGCCCGACGTCGGTGATGAAAGCGACCTGATACTTGCCGTCGGCAGAGGTCATGTTGTCGTCAATGTCGTCAGGGTTGACGATGGCGTCGGCGGGAGCCGGATCGGGCTCGGTCTCGGGGGCGTCGGTGGGCTCCGCCGCGTCGTCCGTAGGAGCCGGAGTGTCGGCAGGAGCGGGGGTAGCAGCGGGTGCGGGAGTGTCAGCAGGAGCCGGCTGGCTGCCGCAGGCGCACATGCCCAGCACCATCACGAGTGCAAGAACAATCGCAAGATACTTCTTCATGTTTTTTCTTTCCTCCATTTTACGTTTTTCATTTGTTTATCCCTTTTTGTGCCTTGGAGACTGTTTGATATCTCAGCGCGCTCGTCAAGACGTGCATTGGGAAATATTAAACAGGTTCTTAAGCACATGGCATATTATAACCCTCCCGCGAAGGTAAATCAAGGACAAAACGTGAATATTATGTATCAAATTTGTTATGTAGGCCGCAAATTATTTGGTTTCCATGGCAACGGCGGTGTCCAGAGCGATTTCCATCATCTGGGTGAAGGAGGTCTGACGCTCCTCGGCGGAGAGAATTTCCGGAAGATAGAGGTGGTCGGAGATGGTGCATATGGCCAGCGCGCGCTTGCCGAGACGGGCGGCGTTCATGTAAAGTCCCGCGGCCTCCATTTCCACGGCGAGCACGCCCATTTTGCGCCAGGGGTCGGGGCCGTCGCTGCCGTCATTGTAGAAGTTGTCCGAGCTGAGCAGGTTGCCCACGCGCGGCTTTACTCCACGGCTCTCGGCTGTCTCAATGGCGGTGCGCATGAGCTCATAATCCGCTATCGGAGCAAGCGTGCCGGGCAGGGCGAACTGGTGGGCGAAGTTGGAGTCGGTACACGCGCCCTGGGCCACGACGATGTCCATTACATGCAGGTCGTCCTGTATGGCGCCGGCCGAGCCGATGCGGATTATGTTCTCCACGCCGTACTCCCTGTACAGCTCCCAGCTGTAGATACCTATGGCGGGGATACCCATGCCGGAGGCCATCACGCTCACGGGCACACCCTTCCAGGAGCCGGTATAGCCCTGCACGCCGCGGGTGTTGTTCACAAGCACAGGGTTGTCAAGAAAAGTCTCGGCAATGAACTTGCTGCGCAGAGGGTCACCCGGCATGAGCACGGTTTTTGCAAAATCGCCAACCTTGGCGGTGTTATGCGGTGTCGGTACTGACATAATAAAACCTCCATATTATAAATTAGTGTTTTTCTGCTTTTTAACTACATTATATTAGTAAAATTTTCAAATGTCAATTTGCAAGCTGACATGCTGTATGTTATACTGTGGAAAACAAAGAAAAAGCGGGGTCGGGATATGGAGACAATGACAATAGGCATAGCCGGGGGCACAGGAAGCGGAAAAACGACGATAACCAGAAAAATACTCTCTCAGTTTGGCGGCAACGTGTCCGTTATCTATCACGACAACTACTACAAGGCGCACGACGACATGCCATACTCCGAGCGCAGCAAGCTCAACTACGACCACCCCAACGCCTTTGACACCGAGCTTCTGCTCAGGCACATACGTGCGCTCAAGAGCGGGCAGAGCGTGGAGTGCCCGGTTTACGACTACTCGATACACAACCGCTCGGATAAGACCGTTACGATAAGGCCCGCGCGGGTGCTGGTGGTGGAGGGCATACTTATTTTCGCGGACAAGCCTCTGTGCAGGGAGATGGACATACGCATTTTCGTGGACACGGACGCGGACGTTCGTATACTCAGGCGCATAACGCGCGACGTGCGCGACAGGGGGCGCAGCCTCGAGAGCGTGATAAGCCAGTACCTGACCACGGTCAAGCCCATGCACGAGCAGTTTGTCGAGCCGTCAAAGCGCAATGCCGACGTGATAATCCCCGAGGGCGGGCACAACACCGTGGCGATGGACATGGTGATGGAGCGCATACGCGGCTATTTGGGAAGGAGCTCAAAATAAATGGCGAAGCTTTATTTTAAGTATGGAGCGATGGGCTCGAGCAAGTCGGCTCAGGCGCTGATAACAAAGTTCAACTATGAGGAGCAGGGCATGAGCGTGTGGCTGATAAAGCCAAGCGTGGACGACCGCGACGGGGCTGATATCGTAAAAAGCCGCATCGGCCTGTCCTGCCGGGCGCAGGTTATACATCCCGAGGAGGACATCGCCGCGGCCTACGCCTGCGCGGGAGTGCATGACGTGATAATAGCGGACGAGGCGCAGTTTCTCACCCCAGAGCAGATTGACCAGCTTCGTATGCTGGTTGACACTCAGGACCTGCCCGTGCTGTGCTTTGGCCTGCGCACGGATTTTCTGACCCGCTTTTTTCCGGGCTCGATGCGCCTTATGGAGGTGGCCGACTCGATAACGGAGATAAAGACCGTATGCGCCTGCGGACGAAAGGCGACGGTCAACGCGCGCATTGACGGTTCCGGCCATGTTGTGACCGAGGGCACGCAGATTTTCCTCGGCGGAAACGACAGCTATGTCGCCATGTGCCACAAGTGCTGGAAAACACGCATAGAGCTGGAGCGGGGACGGAAATGAGCGCACAGGTGCGTGTACTTCACACAGATGGAGAAGTGACCGTATGCGTCAAGAGCGCGGGGGTAAATTCCGAGACGGAGCAGCCGGGGCTGCTTTGCGCCGCGGGCGCGGGTCCGGCGCTGTGCGTCCACCGGCTGGATACGGCCGTCGGCGGAGTGATGGTGTACGCGAAAACTCCGCGCGCCGCGGCCGCCCTCTCGCGCGAGATTGCCGCAGGGGGGATGGAGAAGGTTTATCTTGCCGTGTGCGCAGGGGCTCCGGACCCGCCGCAGGGCGAGATGCGCGATTTGCTTTTCAAGGACTCGCGCCGCAACAAGAGCTTTGTCGTCAGCCGGGAGCGCCGGGGCGTGCGTCCCGCGCGGCTGGAATATGAGCTGCTGGAGACGCGCGGCGAAGGGCACTTGCGCCGCTCGCTTGTGCGCGTGAGGCTGCATACCGGCCGCTCGCACCAGATACGGGTACAGTTTGCCTCGCGGAAAATGCCGCTGCTCGGCGACGGCAAGTACGGTTCGAGACTTGGCGGGGGAGAGATAGCCCTGTGGTCACATTCTCTGTGCTTCACGCACCCGGGGACGGGCTTGCGCGTCAGCTTTTCAGCCGCGCCGCCGGACCGTGGGTCATGGAGCGGCTTTGATATTTCCGGTGAAGGGAGCGCGGAAAATGCCGAATTTCAGGTTGACCCTCAGCTATGACGGCAGCCGCTACAACGGCTGGCAGCGGCAGGGAAATACGCCCAACACCATACAGGAAAAGCTTGAAACGGCGCTCGGGCGCATACTTGAGCAGGGCGTTGATGCCGCAGGCTCAGGGCGGACGGATGCGGGCGTCCACGCGCGGATGCAGACGGTGTCTTTCCGCGCGAAAACGGATATGTCTGCGGAGGAAATTCTCGCGCTGCTGCGCAGGTATCTGCCCGAGGACATAGGGGCGGAGGCGCTTTCCGAGGCGCCGCCGCGTTTTCACGCGCGCTTGTCCTGCACGGGGAAGAGCTATCTCTACCGTGTTTGGAACAGCGGCGCGCCCTGTGTTTTTGACCGTAAGTACGTCTTGCGCGTGCCCGAGCCGCTGGATATTGAGGCGATGCGCGCCGCGTCCGCCGCGCTGTGCGGGGAGCACGATTTTGCCGCGTTCGCCATTGTGCGGGGGAAAAAGTCAACGGTGCGCAGGATAGACGGCATTGAAATATTCAGAGAAGGGCCGGAGGTGCGTTTCCTCCTTTCCGGAAACGGCTTTCTGTACAACATGGCGCGCATAATAACCGGCACTCTGCTCGAGGTCGGACGCGGGCATGTGGACGCGGAGGAGATAAGCGCCATTCTCGCCTCACGCGACCGCCGCCGTGCGGGACCCACCGCCGAGGCAAAGGGCCTGTGCCTGTGGGAGACAAGATATGAGTAAAAAAACGGAAGCCCTTTACAGGGCTTCCGTTTTTGCCAGCTCCTCTTCCTCGAGCATTCTGTACGCAACCTTGCCCACAAGGGTTTTGGGCATGTCGTCCTTAAACTCGATGTCGTAGGGCATGGCGTACTTTGCTATGTTTTTCGAGCAGTAGCTGAGCAGCTCCTGCCGCGTCTCATTCGTGGCGGGTACGCCGGGGCGCAGCGTCACAAAGGCCTTGACCTTCTGCATCCTGTAGGGGTCCGGCACGCCGATAACGCAGCTCATCTGAACAAACTCGTGAGCGTCAAGAATGTTTTCAATCTGGCCGGGGTAGACATTGTAGCCGGAGGAGATTATCATACGCTTGGCGCGGCCGCGGAAATAGATAAAGCCCTGCTCATCCATGATGCCGAGGTCGCCCGTGTACACCCAGGTCAGACCGTCGGCGTGTCGGCGCAGGGTCTGCGCGGTCTCCTCGGGGTGGTTCATATACTCCTTCATCACCGTCGGGCCGGCGAGCAGCACCTCGCCCTCCTCGCCGTAGGGCAGCTCCTCATCCGTGCCGGGCTTGACTATTTTTATGTACGTGTCAGGGAAGGGCAGGCCGATGCTCCCCTCCTTGAACATGTGCGGCGGGGTCAGGCAGCAGGCCGTGACGGTTTCGGTGGTGCCGTAGCCCTCGCGTACCTGAATGACGCTCTTGTGGTCATACAGAAACTTGTCAAACTTCTTCTTCAGCTCAATCGACAGCGAGTCTCCGCCGGAGAAAACGCCCTTGAGACAGCTCAAATCCGCGTTTTCCATCGACGGCAGCCGCAGCAGCGCCTCGTACAGCGTCGGCACGCCGGCAATGAAGTTGCATTTGTACTTGGTTATCAGCTTGGCGTAGCTCTTGGCGGTGAAGCGCGGCACGAGCACGCAGCGTCCGCCCTGTGAGAGAATGGAGTGGATGCATACGCCCAGCCCGAAGCCGTGGAACAGCGGCATGGCCGCGAGCATCTTGTCGCCGGGGCGGAACATCGGGTTGGTGGCCACAATCTGCTGGCCGAGGGCGTTGAAGTTTTTGTTGGTGAGCACTATGCCCTTGGTTGTGCCGGTGGTGCCGCCGGAGTAGAGAATGACCGCGGGGTCGTCGCCCGTGCGCTTGACCTTGTAGTTGTAGAAGCATGCGCGGCTCAGACGAATGAAATCGTGCCACATGATAACCGGGGCGTCGGCAGGTATTTTCTGGATTTTACGCCCTTCTGTGAGCATGTAGCCCGCTTTTACGGGGCGGGAGAGCTCATCCTTGACGCTGGCGATGATGATGTTGACAACCTTGGTGTTCTGGCGGATGCTCTCAAACTTGTTGTAGAACTGGTCGAGAGTTATTGCCGTGACGCTCTCGGATTCATTGAGGTAAAATTCTATTTCCTTTTCCGCGGAGAGCGGGTGAATCATATTGGCGATGCCGCCGACGAGGTTGACGGCGTAGAACATGTAAATAGCCTGCGGGCAGTTGGGCATGGCTATCGTCACGCGGTCGCCCTCGCGCACGCCGATGGTTTTCAGGGCCTTGGCGCAGCGCTCAGTCTGGCGAATAAGGCGGCGGTAGGTTGTCGCGCGGCCCATGAAATCAAAGGCTACGGCGTCGGGGTACATCGAAGCGGTTTTTGCCAGCGCCTCGAACATGGAGCCCTCGAAATATTCCAGATGGGCCGGCACGTCGCCGAGATAGTCAAGCCAGGGGGCTTTTGCGGTTATGTTTTCCATTGCTTCGGTCATATCAGTATTCCACCTCCGTGGTCAGCGTCTGTTCCAGAAGCTCGGGGTTTTCCAGGAGCTTGCGCAGCAGGCGTACGGTTTTTGAGTAATAATAGCCGTCGGCAAGACGCTCGTCTATCGTCAGGCCGAGGTCAATGCTGTCCTTCATTGTGACATTGCCCTGCTCGTCGTAAAAGGGGCGCAGCTTTTTCTCGCCTATAGCCACGAAAACGGAGTTTGTTCCCCAGTTTGTCAGATGGTGATAACCCGAGTGAAGCTTTATCGAGCCGAGGTTGGTCAGCACAGCGGAGGCATAATAGGGGTCGCTGGCGATTATCGACTGGGGAATCCATCCGTGGCGGTCCAGAAAGCGCAGAACGTTCAGCAGGAATTTTGACAGAAAACGCGGTATCCTGTTGAGAAACTCCATGGTGTCATCGGTGGCGCTGGCATCCGAGTCCTTGCCCGAGCCGCGGCAGGAGGACACGCGCTGGTATATTGCTTCGTGGATGCTCTCAAGCGTGTCGTCATCCCTGAAGTGGAGAAAAGCCAGGGCCTCGGCTCCATCATCGGAAAAGAGCTTTTTCACCACAAAGGCGGCGGAGACATCGTTTCGCTGGTATATATTCTTGTTGGCGATGAAGCGGTTCATCTTAGGCCGCAGGGTAAGTATTCTGGCAACTGCAACAACAGTGAGCTGGAAAAGGTTGTATTTATATTCGGGGTTTTCTGCGTTCTTTTTCTCTAAAAATGCGTTGGCATTTGTCAGGTCAATCCGCTCGGAGATAAAGGCCTCGTTGTCGCAGCGGTTTGGGTAGATAACAGGCACAATATAGTGCATTGCGTCCAAATCCCGAAGCAGACGTCCGTCCTTTCTGTCGCCGAGCCTGCGTTTGTCAGCCATTGGCGTCCTCACCTTCCTGTTTTTCTCGGTACATGCCGTTTGCTATTATACTATGTATATATCTATTGTGCCAGTAGGAAATCAATAAAAAAATCTTAAGAAACGGTAAAGAATTGATATGGCCGCGGGTTTTCCGAAAAAGCGCAGCCCCCGCTGTTTGGCAGGGGCTGCGCCGCGAGAGTGCAAAAATGTCAGGCCCAGAATCTTTCAAGCCGGCTGCTCAGGCGGGAGAATATTTCGTTTGTTATGGTGCCCGCGTGCTCAGCCAGCTCACAGGAGCTTATTTCGTTTTTGCCGTCCCTGCCGATAATTGTGGCGATACCGCCAGCGTGCGCGTCGGGGATATCCGTTACATCTGCAAGGGCCTGATCCATGCAAATCCTTCCGGCTATCGGCGCGTAGTGTCCCCCGATAAGTACACGCCCTACGCCGTTTGACAGGCAGCGGGGAACCCCGTCGCCGTAGCCTATGGTAAGTACGGCGATTTTGCTATCGCGCTGGGCGATGAAGTCGAGCCCATAGCCCGCGCCCTCGCCGGCTCGCAGAGTCTTTACGGCGCTTATTCTCGCGCGAAGCGAGAGCACACCGCGCAGCGCGCCGCCCCGCTGGCGCGTTTCCTGCTGCGTGCTCATCACGCCGTACAGCGCGATGCCGGGTCGGGCATAGTCACCCGCGTGCTCGGAATAATTGAACATGGCGCTGCTGCCCAATGAGTGGGTTTTCAGGTCCGCAAAGCCGAGCGCGCGCAGACGCCGCACGACGGTGTTAAAATCATTTAGCTGACGCAGAGCAAAGCTCACCGCTTCGGGGGCGCCGCTGTCTGCGGTGCACAGATGTGTGAAAATACCGTCGGCATGCAGATTTTTCATACTGAGAATATCTGCAATGCCCTCAAAATTTTCACATGGCTCACCGAGACGGTGCATACCCGTATCTATGCCAAGATGCACATGTATTCCGCCATATTGATTGAGCAGCGAGGCATAGTCGTGGTCTGTCGCGTTCTGCGTCAGCTCATAACGGCGCAGCAGGGGAAAGTCGTCCGGATGGGTCCAGCCCAGCACAAGCACCGTGCCATCGGCCCCGCACTGGCGCACCTCGGCTCCCTCCGCCGCGGTGGCGACGCAGAAGTCGTGTACGCCTAAGCGCAGCAGCTCGGGAACGAACAGCGCCGCCCCATGGCCGTAGGCGTTGGCCTTGAGTGCGGGCATGAGCGCGCAGCGCTCCGGAATAAGCGAACGAAGAATATTTACGTTATTCTCAAGCGCGCCGCGGTCAAGCTCTATCCAGGCCCTGCCGCGGCGAGAAAGTTCATCCTGTTTCATTTTTTACTGTCCTTGATTATGATTCGTGCCGGCTGGCTGACAACCGTCGCCCCGTCGGGCACGTCCGTGAACACAACCGCACCCGCGCCTATTTTCACGTTATTGCCCACCTGGATGTCGCCGACAATCTGAGCGCCTGCGCCGATGAAGCAGCCGTCGCCGATTACGGGCGCCTTCCCGCCGACCTCGCCTATGGTCACGTTCTGGTAAATCCGGCAGCCGGCGCCCACACTGGCGTAGCGGGAGATATAGACCCCGTGCAGCCCGTGGGGCAGGGAGGGCACGGAGGCTATCTTTGCCCCGTTTCCGATGTAGCCGCCGTGGCGGTGGGCCGAGCGGCTGAGAAAAAAGGTCAGTATGCCGCGGGCAAGCCTGCTTTTCGTCCGCTCACGGCGGCGGAACATGGCCCAGAAGCAGCGCAGCCCGTCGCCCTTGGAGTAGTCGGTTATCCATTCTCTCATGCTCATGGAAGCTCAGTTCTCCAATGCCAGTTCTATAGCCCGGGTTATGACCTCCGTGAAGGGTACGCCCGCAGCCTTCATCATGCTGGGGAAGCGGCTGTGGGAGGTAAAGCCGGGGATGGTGTTGACCTCGTTAAACACAATTTTGCCGTCGGGGGTGAGGAACATGTCCACCCTTGCAAAGCCGCGGCAGTCCAGCGCACGATAGATGGTTTTTGCCGTCTCCTTGAGCTCGGCGGCCTTTTCGGGGGGGATGCGCGCGGGGACATGGATTTTCGAGGTGATGAGATTGTACTTCTCCGTGAAGTTGAAAAAGCCGCCTGACAGCTCAATTTCGTCCACCTCGCCGGTGACGAGCTCGTCGTTGCCCATGACCGCGCAGCCGACCTCAAAGCCGGGTATGGCCTCCTCGACTATCACGCTGCCGTCATACTCAAAAGCGGCGTCTATTGCCGGCAGAAGCTCCTGCGGCAAGGAGACCTTTGACACGCCGTAGGACGAGCCGGCATTCACCGGCTTGACAAACAGCGGATAGCCTATCTCCCTTGCATGCGCCCGGGCCGAGTCCGCGTCATAGCCGCGCCGCAGGACGATGGAGCGAGGCACGTGCACGCCCGCGTCCTGAGCTAAGCGGTGGGCGCGGTCCTTGTCCATACACAGCGCGGAGGAGAGCACGCCGCAGCCCACGAGAGGGATGTCCGCCAGCTCGCACAGGCCCTGCACGGTGCCGTCCTCGCCGTTGCGTCCGTGCAGCACGGGGAACACCGCGTCGATAGATATCTTCTCGCCGCCCTCACCCTGCACCAGCAGGCAGCGCTCGCCCCTGTTCGCCGACAGCGCGGCGGGGCGGCAGGAGCCGGATGCCTGCCAGGTCCCGTTTGCTATGCGAAAGGTCTCACCGGAGTAATGATACCATTTTCCGTCCCTTGTTATGCCTACGGGCACGGGGGTAAAGCGGCTTTTGTCCATGCCCTCTATGACGCTCGAGGCCGACTCAAGCGAGACGCTGTACTCGCTTGAGCAGCCGCCGAAAATTACCATTATGTTTAACATTGGTGTTTGTTCCTTTCAATCGCAGTAAATTAAATTATACTACGGACTGTCACCATGTGGCAAGTCAAAAAAGAGACTTACGCCTCTTTTTTGAGAATCACAGAAAAAGCATCGCAGATTTCGCGCCCGCAGGCGCGAATAAAGTTTGATCGTTTTCGCCGACGGCGTGTACGTCGGCGAAAACTCTTATCGCGAAGCGAGCGTCGAAGCTCCCGCCCGAGGGGCGGGAGCTGAGGCACAGAGCGAAGCGCAGACCCTCAATATAAAGGCCGCTTTGCGGCCTTTATATTGAATTGAAGCTGAGCACCGCCTTAAACAAATCGCCGTCCACGGTCAGCTCAAGCTTGCCGCCCTGTAGCTCCGTCAGGCTGCGGGCGATGGACAGTCCCAGGCCGCTGCCCTCGGTGCTGCGGGAGCTGTCGCCGCGCACGAAACGTTCGGTCAGCTCGTCGGGGGAGATGTCCAGCTCGTACTTCGAGGTGTTCTTGAAGGATATAACCGCCTGCCCGTACCGCTCCTCCACGGTGAGGTAAACCCGGGTGCCGGGCATGGCGTATTTGCAGATGTTGTTCATGAGATTGTCGAACACGCGCCACATGTGCCGTCCGTCGGCCATTATGCGCACATTTTTGTCCGGACGCTTCGTAATAAGCTCCAGCCGGCAGTCGGAGAGCCTCTGCTCGTATTCGCCCACGGCCTGCGTCAGCAGTACATTCAGCTCAAAGGGCGCGAGGTTGACCTCCACGTTGCCCGTCGAGGCCTTGGAGGCGTCCACAAGGTCCTCTATCAGCTTTTTCAGCCGCTCGGACTGGCGCAGCAGTACCGCGGAGTATTCGCGTATCTTCTCGTTGTCGCAGTTTTCCTTGCAGATAAGGTCGGAGTAGTTGATTATGGAGGTCAGGGGCGTCTTGATGTCGTGGGAGACGTTTGTTATCAGCTCAGTTTTCATCCGCTCGCTTTTAAGACGCTCCTCCACGGCCCGGTTCATGCCAAGGGCTATGCTGTTGAGGTCCTCGCCGTGCTTTTTAAAATCCCAGAGCATACGCGAGGTGTCCACCTGATAGGACAGGTCCCCCGCCGCCAGAGCCTGACCGCCGCTTTGCAGCCGCCGGAGCATCAGCGCCAGGAGCATACCCGCCGTACCCAGCACCAGCTTTTCAACAAACCAGAAGAACACCAGAACGCCAAGGTCGTATTCCGTGGACATTATAATGATGAACTCCAGCAGAAACACGCCCAGCATACCCACGACGAATTTCCAGATAAGGGGCAGACCTCCAGCCAGCTCTTTCACGCCGCGCCAGATAAACAGCCATATCCGCTTTATAAGCGCGCACACGCGCCAGATAACCGTGTTGCGAAACAGCGTGTGAGCCTTGAAGCGCACCGCCACGGTGTACCAGCAGCCCACGGCTATCGCCGTGCCGGCAACTACCGAGGCCGCGCCGAGAATCCAGGTGCCGGTTTCGGAGTGGTAGGACATTTCGCTCACAGACATGGCCATCATACATACGGCGAATATCACCGCCGCCGCCAGCAGGTCCAGCGGCACCCGGGTGACCCAGCTCGTGTGAATCTCCTCGTCGCATACCCGCCGTCCAGCGGCCAGGGTGAGGAACACAAGGCAGGCGGCGAACAGCAGCACCGACGCGGCTAAAATGCCGTAGACGCCATAGCGCAGGCTGTAGGCCATGTTCATAAGGCTGTAAATCTGCTTCAGGTTGTCGTTTACGGGGAAGGAGGGGTCAACCGCGACGTTGACAAGGTAGTTGCCCTCCTGACGCACCCTGTCGCTGAGGTAGCTGGACATGCTGCCGCCGAAATCGTAGTAGCTGGTCCAGATGCTGAAATGCTCGCCGTAGCCGTCGTCGGGTCGGGTGCAGTACAGGTAGGTAAAGCGCAGCGCCGTGCCCGAGGCGAAATCGCCGAAATCGTCAATACTGCTCCAGACCTCGCTGCCGTCTGCGGCGGAGAGGACCTGATACTCGGCGTTGCTGCGCTCGGCTCTGTACTTTGCCTGGTCGGTTGCGCCGCCGGTCACCTCCGCGGCAAGCCACCAGCTGGTGTTGTAGTGGCTGCTTTCCATGACGGTTGTTATCGCCTCCGGCCTGGGTCCGTATATATCCAGGTCGAACATCACCGCTATTCCCAGAGCCGAGGCTATGGCCAGACAGGCCATTATCACCGCTAAAAAGAAAACGATTATCTTTCCGGGGAGCCTCCGCGTCAGATTGCTTTGCTTCATTCCCGCTCACTCCTTTCAATTTTATATCCCTGCCCCCAGACCACCTTGAGGTAGCGGGGCTGGTTGGGGGTAATCTCTAATTTTTCCCGCAGATGCCGTATGTGCACGGCCACGGTGTTCTCGCTGCCGTAGGGGGTGTCCTTCCACACACGGCGGTAAATCTCCTTGGGGGAGAACACCTGCCCGGGATGCTCCATGAGCAGGCGCAGAATGTCGTACTCCGTGCGGGTGAGGGACACGTCCTCTCCGTCGAGGAGCACGCGCTTTTCCCCGTCGTCCAGTTCGATGCCGCCGACCCGCAGGGTCGTGGGCCGCACCGTACCTCCGCCGAGGCGCATGTAGCGCCGGAGCTGGCTTTTTACCCGCGCGGCCACCTCCACGGGGCTGAAAGGCTTTGTCACATAGTCGTCGGCTCCCACGTTCAGCCCCAAAACCTTGTCCGCGTCCTCGCCCTTGGCGGTAAGGAGTATGACGGGGACGTTGCTGACCTGACGTATCTTCACCATGGCGGAGATGCCGTCCATTTCCGGCATCATGATGTCCATGAGGATGAGATGTATGTCCTCCCTGGCGATAACGTCCAGCGCCTCGCGTCCCGTGAAGGCCTCGAACAGCGTGTATTCCGGGTCGGCAAGGTATATCTTCAGCGCGTTTACGATGTCCCTCTCGTCGTCGCAGATAAGTATGTTGTACATGTCGGGCGCCTCCTCATCATGGTTATATCATAGCAAAACGATTTTTAACATTAAAGTGCTTCAATTTTTAAGATTATATTAACTTCAATTAAGAGGCCGCCGGCCTCTTAATTGAGAAGGCTGCACTACGCTTCGCGCACTCGCTTTGCTCGCACGCACGCTGCGCGAGAAGAATTTTTCCGACGTACATGCCGCCGGAAAAATGATTTCATTTTATTCGCGCCTGCGGGCGCGAACTCTGCGAGGCCGCCTTGAGGAAATCAAAACGCCGGCGGAAAGCCCCGCCGGCGTTTGCCGTAAATTTCTTCTCACTCTGCGCTGACTGTCACGCCGTTTTCGTCCGCGCTGAGCCTTATTTTCGACACCGCGCCCAGCCGCTTATCCACAATCTCAGAGGCCATCACGTCCTCGACCTCCTTCTGGATAAGGCGGCGCAGGTTCCGCGCGCCGTAGGTCAGGCTGAAGCTCTTTTTCGCCAGGTAGTCCACCAGTGCGTCGTCGTAATCAAGCTTAATTTCCTTTTCGGCAAGCACGTCGCGCACCTCGCCGAGCATGAGCCCGGCTATGGCCTTGAAGTTGTCCTCGGTGAGCTGGTTGAAATAGACAATCTCGTCCACGCGGTTGATAAACTCGGGGCGCAGAAAATCATTGAGGGCCTTCATCGCGCGGTCCTTCGACTGCTCGTTGAGAGTCTGCCCGAAGCCGAGGGAGCCGCCCTTGGTGTTGCTGCCGGCGTTGGTGGTCATTATGATGACCGTGTTTTCAAAGTTGACGGTGCGCCCCTGCGCGTCGGTTATGCGCCCGTCGTCAAGGATTTGCAGCAGAACGTTGAGCACGTCAGGGTGCGCCTTTTCAATCTCGTCAAACAGCACCACGCTGTACGGCTTGCGGCGTATTTTTTCTGTGAGCTGCCCCGCTTCGTCATAGCCGACGTAGCCCGGGGGCGAGCCTATCATGCGCGAGACGGAGTGCTTTTCCATAAACTCGGACATGTCCAGCCGCACCAGAGACTCGGGACTGTTGAACAAATCCTGAGCCAAACGCTTAACAAGCTCGGTTTTGCCGATGCCGGTGCTGCCCACGAAGATAAAGCTGACCGGCTTGCGCTTGGCCTTGAGGCCGACCCGGCTGCGCTTTATGGCCGCGCACACCGTGTCGATAGCCGTGTCCTGACCGATAACATGCGCCTTGAGACGCTTGTCAAGCATTGCCAGGCTCTCGAGCTCGTCGGCGCGGATGGAGCTGGCCGGTATCTTGGTCCACAGCTCTATAACACGGGCTAAATTTTCGGCAGTGAGCTCCGGCTTGCCCTTTACCTGAAGGTTAAGCAGCTCGTCGTTGAGGCGGATATGCTCGGCGCGTATCTCGGCAAGACGCTCATAGTGCTCGTTCTCGGTGTCCGCCATTAAAAGCTCGCGCTCCTTGTCCAGGTCCGCCATGTCCTTTTGAAGCTGCTCAATCCGGGCTAAGTCGAGATTTTTAAGATTGACATCCGAGCAGGCCTCGTCTATAAGGTCAATGGCCTTGTCGGGCAGATAGCGGTCGGTTATATACCGCTCAGACATGGTCACGGCCATGCGGCACATCTCATCGGAGATTTTTACGCCGTGATAGTCCTCGTAATAGTGGGCGATGCCCTTTATAATCTCCACGCTCTCGTCAATTGACGGCTCAGCCACGGTCACAGGCTGGAAACGGCGCTCGAGCGCGGCGTCCTTTTCTATGTGCTTGCGGTATTCGGTGAAGGTGGTTGCGCCGATGACCTGAATTTCCCCGCGGGAGAGCGCGGGCTTTAAGATGTTTGCCGCGTTCATGCTCCCTTCCGCGTCGCCGGCGCCGACAATGTTGTGTACCTCGTCAATGACCAGTATCACGTTGCCCTCACGCGTAATCTCCTGAATAAGACCCTTCATGCGGCTTTCGAACTGGCCGCGGAACTGCGTGCCGGCCACCAGCGCGGTAAGGTCCAGCAGGTAGACCTGCTTTTCCCGCAGCTTGTACGGCACGGCGCCGGAGGCTATACGCTGAGCAAGGCCCTCGGCTATCGCGGTTTTGCCCACGCCGGGCTCGCCTATGAGGCAGGGGTTGTTTTTCTGCCGGCGGTTGAGAATCTGAATAACGCGCTCAAGCTCCTCGGCGCGGCCTATCATGGCGTCGAGCTTGCCCTCGCGGGCACGTTCGGTCAGGTTTATGCAGTAGCTGTCGAGAAACTTTTTCTTGGCTGTGCGCGTCTCCTTCGGCGGCGGGGTACGGCCGGCATCACCCTTGCCCTGGTCGCCGGGAGTGAGGTTATTATTGCCGCTTGGACCGCTGCTGCCGATAAGGCGGCTTAAAAACGGGAAGGTGGCTGTTTTGCCCTCGTCGTCCTCGCTGGAGTCGGCGTCCACGGCGTTTTCCTGTAGGGCGGCAAGACCCTCGCCGCCGAGCATGGAGGACATGTCGCTTGCCAGACTCTCAAGGTCCTCGTCAGACAGGCCCATACGGGCGATTATGTCGTCCACGGGTTTTATGTGCATCTCCCGTGCGCACTGAATGCACAGCCCCTCGTTGCGGGACTGGCCGTTCTCTATCTTTGTGATGAAAATCACCGCCACATTCTTCTTGCAGCGCGCGCAGATTGTAGGTTCCATATCGCAAAGCGATACCTTGTTCGCACCGAGATTGAGGGAGAGGGTGTTTCCGGCGCAGGGTATCTTTCCTTCCGTTGTATTTTTACAATTTTATCCCCGTAAACGGGATTATTTATAAACCGAGATAATGCGTGAGAATATTGTGATCGAGGAAAATGCTTGCCAGCCATGCGCTGGAGAGGGTGTCGCTGCCGATTATCTTTCCCGTAAATTTCAGCGCCCAAACTATAACCATACAGAACATTATACCAGTGCCCACACCCAGCAGGCTGCCGCCGATGTCGTTTAGAGCGTCAAGGTTAGGCAGCTTGTAGCTCAGGTTCGGCAGATTGCCTATGACGGTAAGTATGATTATTATCAGCAGGAAAGCGAGAATAAAGCAGCCGACATAGCTTACCTTCTCACAAAGGGTCTGAACAACGGCGTCAACGGTTGAGGCGTCAGTCTCAAGAATGTTTTCCATTGTGGAGGCGGCCATGTTGTTCGAGGTAGTCTCATCCAGACCGAGGGACTGATAGCACTGCGAGCAGAACTCAAGCTCCCGCTCGGGGTACTTGGCCAGCAGGTCGCTGACAGACAGGTCCGCTCCGGACCAGCCCATACGTTCGATAACGCCGTCCTCGGCCTTTATCTGCCCCTCTATAAAGCCGCTGGCAAAGGGACGTATGGCGGGGATGATGTCCATGGAGAAGGTGTTTGCCAGCAGGTTGGCCCCGTACAGCGACACGATTATCGCCAGTATACCTCCGACACCCATGATGATGCCTTTTTTGTAGCCGGACCAGGCGCATATCAGTATAACGCCGGCGAGAATCAGGTTTATTATCGTTTCCATGCAGTACCTCCCGTTGGAGAATCAGCGATTTGAAGCTAAAAGCTGTATAGCTGCGCAAAATATGATGACAAAAGCAGCACATCGCCCTTTGGGCGAAGCAGCGCGGCCTTGGCGGTTATGAGCGTTTCGTCAGCCTGCTGTGCCTCAAGGCTCTGGGAGTAAAGGCTCAGTCCTCCCGCGGTTACGGTCAGAAGCTGGCGGCCCGCGGCTGACAGCGAGCTTATCTCGCCCTCCGGCTCAACGCTGCCGAGTACGCTGCCGTCCGCGTCAAGCGTGAGCAGAGTCCCGCCGCCGGTGCGGTAGGGGCTTACGTACAGCGCGGCAAAGCCGGTCCCGCCGAAGTCGTAGGCTATCAGATACTGACCGGCGAAGTCATAGCGGGATACTTCCGTTCCGTCCGTTCCGGCAAAGCAGGCCACGTCTTCTCCTATGGCGCAAAGACGCTCGCCGCTTATAAAGCACATGTCAAAAAGCAGCTTGCCGGGGTATTCTATCCTTGCCTGCTCCTCCTCACTGTCGAGCCTGAACAGGACAATAGCGCTTCCCTCGTCGGTTATGCACAGCACGGCCAGACGCCTGTTGTCGGGGCTTACAAGGGCCTTTACGGGCCAGCCTGTTCCGGCATACCACCGGTAGAGCTCGCGGCACTGGCTGTCGTAGACATGGACAAGTCCTCGGCTGCCGGACTCCTCGCTTATGACTGTAAAATATCCCGAGGGGTTGACCGAGGCGGAAATTATGCCCTTGCCGGCATCCACAGGGCGGCCCTCGCCGTCAAACCCCGCCGCCACACAGGTGGTTCCGCCCACATCGTAGAAAAGCGCAAGAGAGCGCGAGGCGGAGACGGCTGGACTGTCCATTGAGGTGACCTGGCTGAAAACCTCGATGCCGTTCTGATCAAGCAGCTGTATGCCCGAGCCGGAGGCGACGGCCAAGCCGTCCCCAGCCAGCGAGAAGGTCTGGTTTGAACCGCTTTCATAGGTAAAGGGCTCGCCGCCGGCCCCGCCCGCCTCATCACGCGAAAAAATACTGCGCAGGCCGTCCTCGGTGAGATAGTCCCGGTAGATGAAAGCCAGCAGGCCCGCCGCCACGAGCGCAATAGTCGTGAGCATGGCGAAGGTGCTGCGCAGAATATGCATTTTTTTCGGTTTTTTTCCGGAGTGTTCCTCCTGCTCATCAAGCTCGTCGAGCTCCTCGTCGTCCATTGCGTATCCTCATCGGTCCGGCGCCTTTACCGGCTTAGTCTATCATAAAATTGTGAACAAATATATCAACTTATGCGCTCACTATTAAAATTCACGCCTATCTTAGAGCCTTTTTCCATCAAAACTGCGTCATATCCCCGTCGCTTTCCATCATTTTTCCCACTGCGCCGTCATACCACACGCGGTTTAAATATAAGCCCTGCGCGGGCATGGTCGGGCCGGTCAGGCGCCGGTCGCGAAGCTCAAGCAGACGGGGAATGTCCTCGGGCTCAAGCTTGCCGTAGGAGGCGTACACCATCGTTCCGACCATTGCCCGGGCCATGTTGTACAAAAATCCATCCGCGCAGATACTCACGGTGATAAGCTCGCCCTGTCTCTCCACGCGGCACCAGTGTACGGTGCGTACGGTGGTTTTTGTCTCCGTGCCGACGGAGCGGACCGCGGCAAAGTCGTGAGTTCCCTCAAACGCGGCGGCGGCGCGGGCCATGAGCCCGGTGTCCAGCGGCGAGGGGAAAAAGCATACGCGCTTTTCCAAAAAGGGGTCCCGCAGCCGGCTGTTGAGAATTTTGTAGATATACTCCTTTTTCGCGCAGGAGCCTATGGCGTTGAAGCTCTCCGGAGCCTCACACGCGTTCGTAACCGCGATATCCATCGGCAGGCGTGAGTTGACCGCCAGGGGGAGCTTTGCGAGGGGTATTCGCGCTCCCGTGCGGAAATTGGCGCAGTAGCTCAGCGCGTGGACCCCCGCGTCGGTGCGTCCGCAGCCGGTTACCTTCACCTCGTGGCCGCAGGTTTTCGCAAGAGCGCGCTCGAGCGTTCCGGCAACGGTGACCTCGGTCTTTTGAACCTGCCAGCCGTGGTAGGCCGAGCCGTCATAGCGCAGCTTGAGGGCAATGTTTCTCATGTGCCGCCGCGCCTCACAGGCCAAAATGCCGCAGCACGCACACCGCCGCGATAAGCAGCGCGCACAGCGCAAAGGCCGCAAAGTCAATGCCGGCGAAGCGAAGCTGCTTCATCCTCGTCCTGCCCTCGCCGCCGTGGTAGCAGCGGCATTCCATGGCCGTAGCCAGCTCGTCGGCCCGCCGAAAGGCTCCTACGAACAGCGGAACCAGCAGCGGCAGCAGCGCGCGGGCACGGTCGGTAAGCTTGCCGGTGTCAAAGGCCGCGCCGCGGGCCTTCTGGGCAGACATTATCTTGTCCGTCTCCTCAATCAGAGTGGGAATAAAGCGCAGCGCTATGCTCATCATCATCGACAGCTCATGTACCGGAAGCTTTATTTTTTTCAGAGGATTCAGCAGCAGCTCCAGCCCGTCGGTCAGCGACAGTGGGGAGGTCGTGTAGGTCAGCATGAAGGTGCCGCACACAAGCATCATTATGCGCAGAACCATGAAAACAGCGTTGTGTATGCCCTGACGGGTGATGCGGAAAATCCAGAAGGTGTAAAGCGGCTCCCCAGGGCCGTACAGCAGGTTGATAAGCGCGGTGAACACCACGATGAACAGCAGAGGCTTGAGCCCGCTCAGCAGAGTTTTCGGCTTTATATGAGCTGTGTATGACACCGCGGCGAGGGTGATGAAAATAAGCGCATAGGAAGCCCAGTTTTTTGCCAGAAAAAGTGCGACGATGTAGCCTATGAGAAAAATAAGCTTTGTGCGCGGGTCGAGCTTGTGCACCGGTGTGTCGCCGGGGAAATACTGGCCGAGCGTTACGTTCTTCAGCATTTTCCCACCTCCCCGCGCAGGGAGACAAGCAGCTTCCTCAGATAGTTTATGGTGTATATGCTCTCGTCTATGTCAACTCCGCGTTTTTTAAGCGCGAGGGCAATCTCCGTGGCCTGGGGCACGGCAAGGCCCATGCTCTTGAGCTCGCCGGCGTGGGAGAACACATCGGCCGGCGCGCCGTCGAGCGCAACCCTGCCGTGTGAGAACACCACAAGGCGCGAGGCTATGCGCGCTATGTCGTCCATGCTGTGGGATACCAGCAGAACAGTCGCCCCCGTGGTCTGGTGATAGTTGCAGATATTTTCGAGAATGCTTTCCCGTCCCGCGGGGTCGAGCCCGGCGGTGGGCTCGTCTAAAATAAGCACCTGCGGCCTCATGGCAATAACACCCGCGATTGCCACCCGGCGCTTCTGGCCGCCGGACAGCTCGAGGGGCGAGGACTCAAAAAGACTCTCCGGCACACCCACAAACCAGGCGGCGCGGCGCACGTACTCGTCTATTTCCGCATCGTTCAGCCCCATGTTCTTAGGGCCGAAGGCGATGTCACGGTAGACCGTTTCCTCAAAAAGCTGGTACTCAGGGTACTGAAATACCAGCCCGACCTTGAAGCGCACATCCCTCGCCGCCTCCTTCGACGAGGCGGGGTCCGTGCCGTCGATTATCACGCGTCCGGTGTCGGGGGAGAGCAGGCCGTTCAGGTGCTGGATGAAGGTGGATTTGCCGCTGCCCGTGTGGCCGATGATACCGACAAATTCACCCTTTTCTATTTCAAGGTCAATCCCGTCCACGGCGACCTTCTCAAACGGGGTCCCGCGGCTGTAAACATGCGTCAGGGACTCGACTTTTATAATCGGCATCACTTTTTGTCCTTTTTCAAAAATTGCGCTATCGCGTCGGCGCACTCGTCCACGGTAAGCACGTCACGGGGAAGGTCGAAGCCCTCCTTTATCAGCGCGTGGGCCAGCTCCGTCGTCTCCGGTGAGCGCAGGCCCTCGCGTTTCATCATTTCCACCTGCGAGAAAACCTCTCGGGGAGTGCCGTCCGCGGCTATAACGCCGCCCGACATCACGATGAGCCTGTCGGCTTTTATGCACTCCTCCATGTGATGGGTGATGAGCACGACGGTCATACCCGTTTCATGGCGAAGCTGCCGTATGGCCTGCAAAACCTCGCGCCGGCCTATGGGGTCGAGCATGGCGGTCGGCTCGTCCATGACGATGCACTGCGGCTGCATGGCAATCACGCCGGCAATCGCTACGCGCTGCTTTTGCCCTCCCGAGAGCAGGTGCGGAGCGTGCAGGCGGTGTTCGTACATGCCCACGCACTTGAGCGCCTCGTCCACACGCCGGCGTATCTCATCGGGAGGAACGCCGAGATTTTCGGGAGCAAAGGCCACGTCGTCCTCCACCACGGAGGCGACTATCTGGTTGTCGGGGTTCTGGAACACCATGCCTACCGCGCCGCGTATGTCCAGAAGGCGTTCCTCGTCGCGCGTGTCCATGCCGTTTACGAGCACACGGCCCTCCGTCGGCAGGAGAATGGCGTTAAAGTGCTTTGCCAGAGTTGACTTGCCGCTGCCGTTGTGTCCCAGTACCGCGACAAAGCTGCCGCGCTCAATCTCGAGGCTTATGTTTTTGAGTACCGGCCTTTCTCCCTCGTCGGCATAGGAAAAGCTCAGGTTTTCAACTTTTATTATAGGGTCCATATTCTCAAAATTCCAATTAGTGTTTTATTTTTCCCAGCGGCAAGTACAGCCGCAGGGCAGGGCAAGTCCGCTGTCGGTCACCGGCAGCCCCAGCTCCTGACTCTCGCTGTGACCGCCGAAGCGTTTTGTGAACACGCTCTCGGCGATATAGCCTATCGTCGAGGCAGACAGGCCCGTGGTGTAGGAGTTAATCAGCACGAAAAGCGGATTGTCCGACAGAACGCGGCTTGTAAGCTCCGCAAAACCGAAGATGTTATCCTCCAGCCGCCAGACCTCGCCCGAGGGCCCGCGGCCGTAGGACGGCGGGTCCATGATAAGCGCGTCGTAACGCCGCCCGCGGCGTATCTCCCGCTCGACGAACTTCACGCAGTCGTCCACAATCCAGCGTATCGGCGCCTCGCGCACTCCGGAGGCTACCGCATTTTCCTTAGCCCAGGCGACCATGCCTTTTGCCGCGTCAACGTGGCAGACCGAGGCGCCCGCCTTAGCCGCGGCGACCGAGGCCGCGCCCGTATAGGCAAACAGGTTCAGCACACTCACCGGACGGCCGGCGGAGCGGATTTTCTCCATTATATAGTCCCAGTTTGTCGCCTGCTCGGGAAAAAGGCCGGTGTGCTTGAAGTTCATCGGACGCACATTGAAGCGAAGCTCCCCGTAGCTTACCTGCCAGCTTTCCGGCACGCTGTTTTTATCCCAGTGTCCTCCGCCGCTGCTGCTGCGGCTGTATCGGGCAGCGGGTTTTTTCCATGCGGGATTTGTGCGCGGCGTGCTCCATATCGCCTGCGGGTCGGGACGCACAAGGATGTGCTCGCCCCAGCGTTCAAGCTTCTCGCCGCGGGAGCAGTCGATGAGCTCAAAATCCCGCCACCTGTCGGAAATCCACATATTTTCTCTCCTGTGAAACCATGGTAAATCAGGATATTATACCATGTAAAAAACGAAAGGTCAATTATTCGTGCAACAAAAAAGCCTCGCGGAGTTTGCGCCCGTATGTGAACTCTTATTTGACCATATGCACGTTCAGATGCTCATAGCTCATCTCCACGCCGTACTTTTCAAAGCACTCGCGCACGCGCTCGTTGAGTCCGAAGTACACATCCCAGTAATCCTCGGTTGCACACCATACACGCACGGCGTAGTCGATGCTGCTTGAGCCGTAGCTGCTTATGGCGGCAAAGGGCTCGGGCTCGGCGAGGATTTTTTCGTCCTGGCCTATCGCATCCATTATCGCGCGGCGCACCGTATCCGTGGCGCTGTCATAGGACGCGGAAAAGAGCATGTCTACGCGGCGGGTTGCCTCGCGGCTGAAGTTGGTTACGCTGCTGGCTGTCACGTCGCCGTTGGGTATACTGACGGTTTTGTTGTCGGGCGTGTCCATGACGGTGTAGAAAAGTCCAACGCTTTTCACGGTGCCCTGGTTTTCGCCCACGGACACAAAATCTCCCGCGCCGAAGGGGCGGGTTATCAGCAGCGTTATGCCGGAGAACAGGTTGGTCATGATATTCTGTATAGACAGCGACAGAGCCAGGCCGGCCACGCTCAGTACCGCGACCAGGGAAGTGGTCGGTATGCCCAGGCAGTCGGCGGTTATGATTATCGTCAGCGCCCAGAGCGCCACGCGCGCGGCGGTGCAGACGAAGCTCTTGAGCGCGCCGTCGAGCTTTGTGCGCTCCATGGCGCGGGTTATAAGGCTCATGGATATACGAATGGCCACGCAGCAGACTATAAGCACCAGCAGCGCGCTTATAAGTGTGGAAAGTGAGATCGTACCTATGGCGATATCCTTCATTCCGTCGAGTATTTCCTTCATGGGGCAATCCTCCTGTTTTATATTTCTCAGTTGATTATATCAGCCGTAGCCCCTGTAAGAAAGAGCTTCTGCACAAAAAATACCTCCGTTCAAAAATGTTTCCAATTTTGTTCAAAATCTTTTCCTGCTTTGTTCATTTTCCTGTCACAAGTGGGGAATATTATAAGAGCATCAAAGCAAGACAAGGAGGTACAGGACATGTACGAGCCTGAAAACAACGCAAACAACGGCGAGACTGACGCCGGCATGAATAAACCGAATGAGAATACCACCGGCGAATTTGCCGCTGGGCACGAGCCTGTAAACGGCGAATACCACTTCAATGCCGCGGAGGCCGGCGCGCGGCGCGGCTACTCCGACGCGGGTTATGTTCCGAGCGACAGTGCCTCGGCCGTACCGCCGACCTATCACTGCTCCGGATCTCAGCCGACGCGTGACCCCTGGGAGAAAAAGACGAAAAAGGAGCGCCGCTCGCCCGGCCGGACCGGAATTATCGCAGCGTGCCTCGTGTGCGCCATACTCGGCGGAATCGGGGGCGGAGCCCTGGGAGGCTACATCTCAACGCGCAATGCGGCCGAACCGGCGAGCACCCCCAACACCGTGCTGAACGTGGCGGGGCAGGGTACCTCGACAGTATCTACAAACCTCATCTCCTCCGGTGACGCGCTCGACCCGAATCAGATTTATTCCCTGGCCTGCGCACAGACTGTAGGCGTGACGACGGAGGTCACGCGCACAACCTTCTTCGGAACCTCCACCGGCACCGTGACCGGCTCGGGCTTCATCATCAGCTCCAACGGTTATATCCTGACTAACCACCATGTTGTCGAGGACGCCATAAAGGAAAACTACGACGTGAAGGTATACATGAACGACGGCACCGAATATCTTGCCTCGATTGTAGGATACGAGGCGGACAACGACGTGGCCGTGCTCAAGATTGAGGCCGAGGGCCTGCCCGCCGCAACTCTCGGCGACAGCGACGCCATTCAGGTAGGACAGAGCGCCTACGCTGTGGGCAACCCGCTCGGGGAGCTGGCGTACACCATGACCACCGGCAGCGTCTCCGCGCTTGACCGCGAAATAAGCTTTACCGACTCGGAAACCGGCGTATCGAACACCATAAATATGTTCCAGATTGACGCGGCGGTAAACTCCGGCAACTCCGGCGGTCCCGTCTACAACAACCGCGGCGAGGTTATAGGGATAGTCACCGCCAAGTACGGCGCGTACACCACCGGCGTTGAGGGCCTCGGCTTCGCCATCCCGATAAACGATGCGGTGTCGATAGCAAACGACATCATCACCATGGGCTACGTCCGCGGCAAGGCCGCATTGGGCGTGACGGTGCAGTCCGTTCCTGCAACGGCGGTGCAGTATTACAACATGCCTCCCGGCGCCTTCGTCATGGAAGTGGCTGCCGGAAGCTGTGCCGAGACCGCGGGGGTAAAGGTCGGAGACGTGATAGTTTCGCTCGGCGACGCGGAGGTTGGGTCCATGCCGGACCTGCTTGCGGCGAAGAAGGAGTACCGCGCGGGCGAGTCCGCTGTTATCAAGGTCTGCCGCAGCGGGGAATATATCGAGCTGAACGTGACCTTTGACGAGGAAGTTCCAGACGGCGCCAAGCCCGGCGACCCCAATACGCACATCGGAGCAGAGGAGCCCGTCTCACCCGAAGCCGGCGAGGCCCTGCCTCTGCCCGAGGAACCCGACAAGACAGATCCAGGGCTTTTGACACCCTGATTAATATAGAACCGCCGGCGGGCAAATAAACGCACGCCGGCGGGGATTTAATAAGATACCCTCCATCCTCTCTCTTTCTTTTTTCTCTCGGCCCCCATG
>CATJWA010000160.1 GCA_949744025.1 uncultured Eubacteriales bacterium | reverse complement strand
TCCTGCCGGGCCTCTGCTTTGTTATACCTTTTTTGAACCGTCCAAACTTTTCCACCTCCCTTCATTTTGGGGCTTGACTTCTAATAGTTAATCTTGCATATTAAATTAGCGTATAAATTTTATCACAAAACGGGGACAGGGCGCAAGCTGTTTATTCCGCATCCTCAGGACAGAGATAGCGCGGCTTGCCCAGGCTGCGTTTGCCGTATTCGATTGCGCCGGCGGGGCAGGAGCAGATGCAGGCCATGCAGTGGGTGCATTTTCCGTTCCAGACGGGCTTGCCGCCGGTAAGCGTGATATTTCCCAGAGGACAGAGGCTTTCACATTTTCCGCAGGCCGTACAGGCGTCGGAGACAGTGAAAGCGCGGTCGTGGACGATGAAGCGGTAAAACGCGCTGTTGACCATGCCGGACTTAAGAGGAGCAAGGGCGCCGCGGCGGGGCTCGGGAAAGGGGCTGCCGCCGCGGATGCACTGGCAGGCAAGCTCAAGCGCGGGCTGCGCGCGGTGGACGATAAGCCGGGATTCCTCGCGCTCCGGTACGGGGAACATGGCCACGTAGTTTTCGGGCATGACAACGCGCAGGGTGCCCATGCAGTTGAGGCCCTTTTCACGGCAGAGGGCGCGGTTGCGCCGTGCCGCGGAGCCGATGTCGTCTCCACAGGTCATGACGAAATATGCGTCACGGCAGCCGGAGAAGTAAGCGGAGCGGATGAAAGCGGAAAAAACACGCGGCAGACGCCAGGCATATGTCGGGCAGACAAACACCCATGGCCGGTCCGAGAGAAGCTTGGCAGCAATACCGTCACGTATAAAATGGAAGGAATCCATAAGCTCGTCGCCGAGCGTACGGGAGAGCTGCTGTGCGCAATAGCGGCTGTTGCCGGTGCCGGTGAAGTAAATTATCATGCGGGACCTCCGTTTTATGGTACGCTCTAAGCGTTTACTGATTTTTATGAGACGGGGCAGCGCGCAGCAGACCAGCGCTACACACTCTCCAAAAATCTTAAAAATGCCGCTCTGCCGGTTTCGCTCCGTTTGTACACACCGGCGTGCTCGAGCACCCTGGCAAACACAAGGCCGGTTTCCTCACGCAGCACCTCCATGGCATTTTCCGCAGTGACTGCGCGGCGGGAGGTGAATTCCAGCGCCCAGTCGGCGTGCTTTGCGGTCAGCTCGTTCTCCCGCAGGTCCGCGCCGCCGACTAACGCATCGGCCACGGCGCGCAGCTCGTCCTTGAGCCGTGCGGGGAGAATGGCGAGGCCCATGACCTCAATAAGGCCGATGTTCTCCTTCTTGATGTGGTGCAGCTCACTGTGCGGGTGATAGAGCCCAAGAGGGTGTTCATCGGTGGTGAGATTGTTGCGAAGCACAAGGTCCAGCTCATAGTCGTCACCGCGGCGGCGGGCTATGACGGTTATGGTGTTGTGGGGCATGCCTTCCGTCTCGGCGAAAATATACGCCTCGGCGTCCGTATAGCCGCGCCAGCGGCTGAGAACACGCTCGGCCAGCTCAACCAGCCGTTCGGGCTTTTTCGCGGCTATGCGCAGCACCGACATCGGCCAGCGCACAATGCCGGAACGAACATCCTCAAATCCGGAAAAGACAAAGGGCGTTTCCACCGGAGCCATCTCCATGGCGAAGGTGCAGCGCCCGCCCTGGAAGTGGTCATGAGAGAGAATAGAGCCGCCGACAATAGGTAAATCCGCATTCGAGCCGACGAAGTAGTGGGGAAACTGACGGACAAAATCCAGCAGCTTTTCAAAGCAGGCGCGGTCAATTTTCATGGGCACGTGCTTGCTGTTCAGGCAGATGCAGTGCTCGTTGTAGTAGACGTAGGGGGAATACTGAAAGAACCAGCCCTCACCGTTTATCGTTATGGGGATTATGCGGTGATTCTGCCGCGCTGGGTGGTTTACGCGCCCAGCGTAGCCCTCATTTTCGGCGCAGAGCTGGCAGCGGGGATAGTCCGACTGCGGCAGGTCCCTGGCCGCGGCGATGGCCCGAGGGTCCTTCTCCGGCTTGGACAGGTTTATGCTTATGTCCAGCTCACCGTACTGCGTGGCGGTTTTCCAGCGTACATCCTTAGCTATACGGTCGCGGCGGATGTAGTTGGTGTCCTGGCTGAACTTGTAGTACCAGTCCGTGGCCTTTTGCGGGCCCTCGGCATACAGGGAACGGAATTTTTCAATAACCTGCGCGGGACGGGGAGTGAGCCGGCCCATGAGCTCTGTGTCGAACAAATCACGGTAGACAACAGAGTTTTCGGGGAGTACGCCGCGCGCGTACGCGTCGTCCGCGAGGCGTTCGAGTATTGGGGAGAGCTCTGCATTCTCCGGCGAGGGACCGGGGTCAGTGAAGCTGTCGAGGCGGAGCGCGCCGAGTATCGAGTTTACCGCCCAAGTGCGCTCACAGGGCTCGACAAGACCCGTATGTACGGCGTAATCCGCAAGCGCGGCAACGTCGCAGTCAACCATCGCTCACTCCCCCCCAAAGCCGTGCGGGTGGCTTTTATGCCAGCTCCACGCGGTGCCGACGATATCCTCAAGACTGTCATAGCGCGGCTTCCAGCCAAGCACGCGCTTTGCCTTGTCAGACGACGCCACAAGCTGCGCGGGGTCGCCATCGCGACGGGGGCACATTTTAGCGGGTATCGCGTGACCGGTTACGCGGCGTGCGGTCTCGATGACTTCGTTTACTGTGTAGCCCACGCCGTTGCCGAGATTAAACACGTCGCTTTCTCCATCGCGTGTGAGATAGTCAAGAGCTAAAATGTGCGCCTGGGCGAGGTCACAGACGTGTATGTAGTCACGCACACAGGTGCCGTCGCGTGTGGGGTAGTCATCGCCAAAGACGGAAATCTGCTCACGCTGGCCGTTGGGGACCTGCAAAATCAGCGGGATGAGGTGCGTCTCGGGGTCGTGGGCCTCGCCTATTACGGCGGAGGGGTGCGCGCCGCAGGCGTTGAAATAACGCAGCGCGACATATCGCAGGCCGTGGGCACGGCCGGTCCAGCCCATCATCTTTTCCATGGCCAGTTTCGTTTCGCCGTAGCAGTTTGTCGGCGCGGTCTTGTCGCTTTCCATTATAGGCACGCGCTCCGGCTCGCCGTAGGTTGCGGCGGTGGAGGAAAAGACTATCTTGTCTATCCCGTGAGCAACCATGGACTGGAGCAGCACGGTTGTGCCGCCTAAATTGTTGTCATAATATTTCAGCGGGTCGGACATAGACTCGCCGACCTGGGACGAGGCGGCGAAGTGGATAACGCCGTCTATCTTCTCGCGCTCAAGCAGTGCGTCCACGGCGGCGCGGTCGCGTATGTCCAGCTTGTAAAAGCGCGCTTTCGGATGCACCGCGGCTCGGAAGCCCGTTAGCAGATTGTCCGCCACAACGACCTCGCGGCCCGCGTCTATGAGCTCGTAAACCGTGTGCGAGCCGATGTAGCCGGCTCCGCCGAGAACAAGAATTGCCATAAATGAAATCCTCCTTCAATAATCAGTCGAAAACGACGCAGCCGCCCTGAGGGCGTATGCGCAGAACGTGACATTTTCCCTGACCTAAGACCGCTTCAATCCCAGCCTTGAAAGCGGCAAGGCGGGAGCTGGGCACAAAAGCCTGAATGGTGCCGGCGAAGCCGCCGCCGTGAACCCTTGCCGCGCCCTCGTCGCCGAGCAGGGAGCGGGCCAGCGCCAATGCAAGCGCCATGGATTGGTCTCTTGCCGCGCCTGCGGGGCTTATATTTTGCAGCAGGCTTTCCGAGGAGCGGCCGGACTGATTGACCAGCGTCAAAAACCGCGTGAAATCCCCGAGCTTGAGCGCTTCGGCCTCGTCAACAGCGCGGCGGTTGTCGCCGTAAAAGTGCATGGCGCGTAGCACGGCGCGGTCAGCGCACTTTTCTCTCAGCGAGGCGAGCGAGGCGAGAAAGTCGCTCTCCGGAACATCTCGCAGGTACTCTCTGCCGAAAAACGCGGCAACTTCACCCATCTCGCGGGGAATGGCGGCGTATTCGTCCGTCAGGCCGTCATGAGACGAGCCGGTGTCTATGATGCACAGCGCATGCTGTGAACGGGAAAAGTCGTAGCATATAGGCTCGGCCAAAGGCGCGGCGGGCTCGGCGAAGTCTATTGCCACGGCTCCTCCGCATGAGGAACCCATCTGGTCCATCAGGCCGCAGGGCTTTCCGAAAAAGATGTTCTCCGCCCGCTGGCCGATTTTGGCAATCGTCACTGCGTCCAGCGCGCCGCAGCAGCAGAAATGGTTGAAAATATTTCCAAGCAGCACCTCAAAGGCCGCAGATGACGACAGTCCCGAGCCGGAGAGCACATTGGACACCGCGTAAATATCCAGCCCGCACAGACTGTACCCGAGCTCCCTCACGCCTGCGGCCACACCGCGGATAAGCGCCGCGGAGGTGTTTTTTTCATCCATGCGCGGTGCGAGCGAGTCGATCAGGACTTCAACGGCTGGGTAGCCCTCGCTGAGCACGCGAAGGGCATTTGTCCCGTTCGGAGCGGCTGCGGCGAGAATGTCCAGGTCAACGCTGGCGCACAGCACATGCCCGTGCTGATGGTCGGTGTGATTACCGCCGAGCTCGGTGCGCCCCGGTCCGCTGAAAAGCGCGGCGTGGGTGTGAGCCTGTCCGAATACGCTTTTAAAGCTCGCAAGTACGTGCCCAGTCCGCGAGCGGGCGTGTTCAAGCTCCGGTTCTCCGCCGTCGGGGGCGTACAGGTCCGTGAGCGCGTTGTCGAGAGCGCCGGAGAGCAGAAGTCCGGCAAGCTGTGCGCAGTTGTGCATTTTTCTCACCTCGCTGATTTTTATATATCTAAGCAAGTTTACAGAATTTTGCACCCCAGCGCAAGAGATGGAAACATACAAATCTGCCTTGTGTAAATTATTCAAATTTACCATAAGGCTGCCAGACGTCGCAGCCAAATTCATTTTGTGCATTGTGTACAAAATGAATTTGGCTCTGTGCTGATTTCGACGAAGGTATAAAAATTTGTGCAACTTTAGCAGGGATATGACGTGACGAGAACGGTAAGCATATGCGTTTTTCATAAAGAAAGGGTGTAAATTTAGTATACACTCATAATTGCAAATGGAGATTTTTTGATTTATTCTAAATATATAATTTAATTAAATGAAAAAATAAATAGGCCAAAAGGCCGCTGTTATGGAGGTAAGAGTTATGCCCCTTGTTCCTATGAAAGCAATTCTTGATGCGACGGAGAAATACAACTACGCACAGGGCGCCTTTAATGTAAACGCGGTATGTCAGGCAAAGGCTGTTATTGAGGTACACGAGATGTTCCGTTCTGCCGCGATATTGCAGGGAGCGGAGCTGGCAAACGCATTTATGGGGGGGCGTACGGACTTTGCAAACGGCACGCTTGAGGACAAGAAAAAAGGCGCGCTGAACATTGCCAACGCCGTGAAAAAATACGCGGTGGACTCGCCGGTGCCCGTGGCGCTGCACCTTGACCACGGAAAGGATTTCGAGTCCTGCGCCGCTGCGATTGCCGGAGGATACACCTCGGTTATGATTGACGGTTCGTCGCTGCCCTTTGACGAGAACGTTGAGCTCACCCGCGAGGTGGTAAAGTACGCGCACGAGCGCGGAGTGACGGTTGAGGGAGAGCTGGGTGTGCTCGCAGGAGTGGAGGACCACGTATTTGCGGCGAACTCCACTTACACAAATCCCATGGATGCGGTGAAGTTTTTCCGTCAGACAGGGGTGGACGCCCTTGCGATAAGCTATGGCACCAAGCACGGCGCGAATAAGGGCAAAGACACGGTTATCCGCAAGGAGATAGCAATAGCTACGAAGGAGTGCATGCTCCACGAGGGCATTGAGGGTACGCTGGTAAGCCACGGCTCGTCTACGGTGCCGCAGTACATAGTGAGCGAGATAAACGCCCTCGGCGGCGACATACATGATGCCTACGGAATAAAGAAGGAGCAGCTAAAGGAGGTTTCCAAGCTCGGCATACGCAAGATAAATGTTGACACGGACATCCGCCTTGCGGTCACGCGCAACCTGCGCGAGCTGTTCAACAGGGAGCTTGAGCTGCGCGAGAAAACCTCGGTCAGTGAGATTTACCGTCTGCTGCTGGCAAATCCCTCTGCCTTTGACCCGCGCGTATTCCTGCCGCCCATAATGGACACGGTGATGTACGGCAACGTCCCCGACGAGGACGTCGGCTGCATAGTTGACTGCATTGAGCGCGGAGTGCGCGAGGTTGTCGGTACGCTTATAGTAGAGTTTGACAGTGTCGGCAAGGCTCCGCTTATCGAGAATGTCAGCCTCGACGAGATGGCCGAGCGCTACAGAAGGAAGGGTATCTGATGGGAAAGAATATTCTTGTCGCCCACGGCGGAGGCCCTACGGCGGTTATAAACTGCTCGCTTCAGGGAGTGGTTGAGGCCGCAAGAGCGAGCGGAGGCGTGGACAAAATTTACGCCGCGCGCTTCGGCGCCGAGGGCATTTTAGCCGGCGACCTGATTGACCTGACGGATGTTCCCGCCGAGACAATAGCGCGCCTGCGCCATACGCCGGCTTCCGCCATAGGCTCCTGCCGGCGCAAGCTCACGGACGCGGACTATCCCACAGCGCTTAAAACTCTGGATAAATTCGGCATAGACTGCTTTTTCTACAACGGCGGCAACGACTCCATGGATACCTGCAACAAGGTAAATGAGCTGGCAAAGGCCGAGGGTCTGGACCTGCGCGTCATCGGTATACCCAAGACGATGGACAACGACCTTGAGGTGACAGACCACTGCCCCGGCTTCGGCTCAGCGGCGCGGTACGCGGCGCTGTCGGCCGCAGAGCTGGCGCTGGACGCCTCGGGCCTGCCGATACACGTGGTGGTGCTCGAACTCATGGGCCGCAACGCCGGTTGGGTCACAGCCGCGTCCGCCATGGCCGCACGTCTGACTGACTGTGAGGTCATGACGTATCTGCCGGAGGTCCCCGTGGACGTTGACGCGATGCTCGGGGAGATTGAACGCCGGTACGCCAGGGGGAGGGGGCTGCTCGTAACAGTGAGCGAGGGTATCCGCGGGCTGGACGGCAGGCCGCTGGCGGACACCGGAATAGTGGACGGCTTCGGCCACACCGTGCCGGGCGGCACGGCGCAGCACATTTCAGATTTGATAATTCAGAAGTTGGGCTTAAAATCCCGCGCGGAGAAGCCGGGTCTTTTAGGACGGGCGAGCATACCATATGTCTCTGAGACGGACCGAGAGGAGGCCTATGCCGTTGGCAAATTTGCCGTGGAATCAGCGCTGGCCGGCGAAAGCGGATATATGGCCGCGATAAAGGCTGAGCGCGGGGATAAATACTCGAGCAGCCTGTTTCTCACGCCGCTGGCCGGCGTGGCAAACGCGGAGAAGAAGTTCCCCCTTGAATGGATTGTGGACGGAAACGCTATTTCCGATAAATTCTTCGACTACGCTCTGCCGCTTATGGGAGACAGCTTCCCCGAGTACGCGATACTTAGAAAGTGAGAATCTCATGAAACATATTTACTTGAATCTCAAACGCTTTGACGTGCCCGTGGAATACGGCGGCGTCAACCGGCTCGCCTCCGTGAAGGAATGGGGAGCGGCAGTGGTTTCCGGCACTCAGGAGGCGTTGAAAAAATACGACCCTGCCGAGGTTGAGTTTGTGCAGTATCTGCCGGAGGCGCAGCTTATCGGCGCGGTGTCGGCATTGTCGGCGGGCAGCTCCGTACAGCTCGGCAGCCAGAGCGTTTACCGCGCGGACACCGCCGTGGGCGGCAACTTCGGGGCGTTTACGAGCAACCGTCCCGCTTCGATTGTAAAGGCAATGGGCTGCAAGTCTGCGCTTATCGGCCACTGCGAGGAGAGAAACGACAAAAAGGGTATTCTGGCCGAGGCCGGTGTGACGGATTTTTCCGTGGTCAACCGACTGCTCAATCAGGAGATAAAATGCGCCCAGGCCCGTGGCCTGACGGTCCTTTACTGCATCGGCGAGACGAGCGAGGAGCAGCTGGAGTGGGAAAAGGTGCTCGGGCAGCAGCTTGACGCAGGACTCGACGGTGTGGACAAAAGCCGCGTGGTTATAGGCTATGAGCCTGTATGGTCCATAGGACCCGGGAAAACGCCGGCGGATAAGCCATATATAACGAAGATAGCGCGCTTTGTAAAGGAGCGGACCGGCGGTATGGATGTGGTGTACGGCGGCGGGTTGAAGGCTGACAACGCCGCGATGCTCGCCTCGATTGAGGAGATTGACGGCGGACTTATTGCCCTGACTCGCTTTGCCGGAGAGATAGGCTTTTATCCCGAGGAGTACCTTGAGATAATCCGCCTGTACCTCGGTCATTGAGAGCGGGGAGGAAGGAAGATGAAAGATGAAGCTTGATTTTGAATACGGCCACGGCCTTATGAGCGCAGAGCTGCCGGACAATACGGACGTTTTTATTCCCGGCGAGACGGTGCCGGACCCGCCGTGCCTGACGCAGGACTGGGACAGCCTGTACGCCGCGACGATGGAGAGCATACGACAGCCGATAGGTATGCCGGCGCTCAAGGAGCTGGCCGGACCGGGTAAAACCGTTGTGTTCGTAATACCCGACATAGTCAAGGGCGGCTGCCAGGGAACCAGCCACCGCAAGGTGTCAATTCGGGCCTGCCTTGACGAGCTGTACTCCGCCGGCGTTGACAAAAAGGACATACTGCTGCTGTTTTCCAACGGCCTGCACCCGCGCGCCACGGTCGGCGAGATGAAGCAGATATTGGGTGAGAAGCTTTTTAATGAGTTTTACTATACCAACCAGATAACCAGTCACGACAGCGAGGACCCCGAGCACATGGTCGACCTGGGCAAGACCCCGAGGGGGGACCCCGTGCTGATGAACAAATATGTCTTTGAGTGCGATATTCCGATTCTTATCGGACACACACAGGGCAACCCCTACGGCGGTTACTCTGGAGGCTACAAGCACTGTGCCACCGGCATAACCCACTGGCGGAGCATCGCCAGCCACCACGTCCCCGACGTGATGCACCGTCCGGATTTTACGCCCGTGTCGGGCAGAAACCTCATGCGCACGAAATTTGACGAAATAGGGATGCACATGGAGGAGAAGATGGGACACCCATTCTTCTGCTGTGACGCGGTGCTGGATACATATTCCCGCCAGATAGCGATTTTCTCAGGCTATGCCAGGGAAATGATGCCGGTTTCCTGGGAGGTTGCAGACAAACGCACCTACGTGCCATGGGCGGAGAAGAAATACGACGTGATGGTGTTCGGTATGCCCCAGGCTTTCCACTACGGCGACGGCATGGGCACCAACCCCATACAGATGATGCAGGCCCTGTCCGCGCAGGTTATACGCCATAAGCGCGTTATGAAGGACAACTGCGTTATTATCTGCTCGTCAATCTGCAACGGCTATTTCCACGACGAGCGCTGGCCCTACCTGCGCGAGCTCTACGAGATGTTCCAGCATGACCATATGAATATACTGCCTGACATGAACCGCTACGGCGAGTATTTTGCCACCAACGAGGAGTATATCCGCAAATACCGCTTCTGCAACGCTTTCCACCCATTCCACGGATTTTCCATGATGAGCTGCGGCCACATTGCGGAGATGAACACCTCTGCAATCTACATCGTCGGAGCCCAGGAGCCGGGAATTGCCCGGGGGATGGGGCTGAAAACACGAGCAACCTTCGAGGAGGCCCTGGCAGACGCGAAGAAGAAATATGTGGGCGACAATCCGAGCATTCTGGCCTTGCCTAAGACATTTAAGATAGGCGCGGTGCACCTGTGCATGAAGGATGAGCCCTATGACGGGACGAACGGCCGGTAAAAAACGGCGGGGGGACCGCGAACAGACGGATGCTGAATCCCAAGGCAAATATGAAAAATAGGGAGGCGAAATATCGGCAACAACTTCCGCGCAGCTTAAAAACGAGAAAAGGAAGGGGTCTTATGGAAACAAAGGGCAAGAGGAAGATAACAATCAACGACAAGGTCTGGTTGCTCATTTCCCTGATTGTGGCGTTTATAGTGTGGTACCTGCTCTCTATCGGCGCAAGGACAGGACGCAGCTTCCCCTTCCTGCCGGCCGTGCTGGATGGCATGAAAACAATGATAGAGCGCGAGGCGCTCTGGGGTGACTTTGCAAGCAGTATGATTTCCGTGGCGCTGGGCTTTGCTCTCGGCTTTGTTA
>CATJWA010000159.1 GCA_949744025.1 uncultured Eubacteriales bacterium | reverse complement strand
TCACTTCTTCTTTTTTATGTATCCGCCCTGTCTATATCTATTACAGAGACCTCGTACGCCGTTTTCTCCACGCTCACGCCGTCAATGTTCTTTGTGTACCTGCGGCTTTGTATCCTGCCGTCGAGCTCCACCACGCTGCCGACGTCCCAGCCCGCCGCGGTGCGCGCCCGCTCTCCCCAGGCAATGCACGGCAGGTAGTCGCTTCGCCCATAACGGCGGTTGACCGCTATCATCAGGTCGCATATCTCCCGCCCCATGGGCGTCACGCGCAGGTTCGGCTGCTTGCATACGGTTCCGGTCAGCTCGATTATGTTTTCGTCCTCTCCGTCGTCAAACCACAGCTCGCGGGCGAACACGCTGATTATTAGCTTCGGCCCCTCCCCGCTTTTGTTGTTGAACGAGCGCAGCTCTCCGGACACGCACAGCTTCTGCGTGTTTTCAAGCTCGACGCTCTCGGCCAGCTCCTGCCGGACTATGACGTTTATGGTATCCGCCGCGCCGGACAGGCGCAGCACCTCAAGGGGAAACTGATAGAATCTCTCTCCGCGGTTTTCGTGGGAAAAGCAGGGCGCCTGGGCCAGCGTTCCGCGCAGCATCGCGTAGTTGTTTACTTTAACCTCTTCCATTGTCACACCTCGTATCATTGGATACTTGATGATATTCGCCCCTGTCCAAAAATATACCGCCGCCGTGCGCATTTCAGGTTGAAATAAGCAAAGGCGCAATGTATAATCATAATAAAACAGCAAACGAAAGGAGCTCTACCATGGATATAAAGGACATACTTTCCAAATGTGACCATACCCTGCTTCGTCAGGACTGCACCGGCGCGGAGATAACCGAGCTGTGCGACCAGGCGATAAAATACGGCTGCGCAAGCGTGTGCATTCCCCCCGCCCACGTGCCCGGCGCGAAGAAATATGTGGGGGACAAGCTGAGGATATGCACCGTCATCGGCTTTCCCAACGGCTACATGACCACCGCGGTCAAGGCCTTCGAGGCCGCCGACGCCGCAATGCAGGGCGCGGACGAGATTGACATGGTTGCCAATATCTGCATGATAAAGGACGGCTGCTGGGACGAGGTGCTCGAGGACATCCAGGCCGTGCGCCGCGCGGTCCCGAACAAGCTGCTCAAGGTCATAATCGAAACCTGCCTGCTCACCGACGAGGAGAAAATAAAAATGTGCGGGATAGTCTCCCGCTCCGGTGCGGAGTACATAAAGACCTCCACAGGCTTCTCCACCGGCGGGGCCACCTTCGCCGACGTCGAGCTCATGAGACGCCACAGCGCCGAGCATTTGAAGATAAAGGCCGCGGGAGGCATCGGCTCGCTGGCCGACGCCGAGCGTTTTATAGAGTTAGGCGCGGACAGGCTCGGCACAAGCCGCATCGTGAAGATAGCCATCGCGCAGGAGGCGGAAAATGGCTGATTATGTAAGCGTATATAAATCCGGCAAATGGGTCGGCGTATCCTTCAATAACGAGCACGACAAGCCCTTTGCCATCGGTGAAAAGATGAATGAGCAAAACGAGCTGGCCTATATGAACGGCTACAACTGGGACGCATTTTTCAACTACTACCTCTCCGAAAACGCCCCCGAGCTGCTGGACGGCCTGGAGCCCGACCCCGAGGCCGGCTCCTACTCCGCATATTATGAGCTGAGCGAGGAAAATGAACGCAAGGCCGAGCGCTTCGCGGAAATAATCGAGTCCCTGATTGAAAACGAGGACGAGCTCTGCCGCATAGTAAGCGAACACGGCGACGAAATCGAGTGGGACTGAAAAAACCTGCCGGCGTCCTCACGAAACCACAAAAAAGGGAGCGGAAAGTTTTCCGCTCCCTTTTTATTCTCCCCCCGTTGCACGCAAAAGCGCCTCGGCCAGCGCCTCCATTATCCGAAGCTGCTCCGGCGTCATGCGCCTGAGCGCTTCGGATATGCACTCAATATCATTCTCCGCTGTTTCAGGAAAGAGCAGCCTGTCGCTTGACACGTCCAGCCTTTTGCATATTAACCTGAGCGTCTCAAGAGATATGCCGCACACACCCCGCTCCATGTCCGAGACAAACTGAGGCGTTCTGTCAATCGCCTCGGCAAACTGCTCCTGCGTAAGCGCGCGCTTTTCCCTCGCCCTTTTTATCTGCTCACCAATCTGAACATTGATTTCCTTTTTCGGCCGCATGACAACATCCCCCGTATACTGGCACTGCACTTAGTTTAAGTAAAATGATACTTGACAAACACAATTCATTACACTTATAATAATAAGTATAGTAAACTTATAAATCAGGCGGGAGACAGGTACATGGACGGCCGGAAAATAACAATAAAAAAGAAAAACGACGACGGCCACAGGGTCATCACCGTGAGAATAAAGGAGCGGACTGTTTCGGCAATCGACGATATAGCCGAGAAAACCAACAGGTCGCGTAATGAAGTCATAAATATTCTTCTGGACAGCTCCGTTGAGGACACGGTAATTTCAGAGGGCTGACATAAATTTGCTCCCCTACGCAAAATCCCCTATGGCAATCCGCCGTGATATGTGTTATCATAAGTAAAATACCCGCAACCAAAAACAGGAAAAGAGGAACCAACATGAAGCACATGAAACGGACCCTTTGCACACTCCTGAGCCTCGCGCTCGCCGCCTGCCTGTTCGCCCTTCCCGCCGCGGCGGCGGACGAGCCGGCCTGGAAGGCCGCCTACCGCGACGTTATCAACAAAAACACTGACCAACGGGGCGCAGTATGCCAGCTTGCGGACTTCAACCTTGACGGCACACCCGAGCTCATAATCGGCGCCCTGCCGGGAACGGGCCTGTTCTCCGTGATCGAGCACGCCTTCACCTTCCGCGACGGCGCTGCCGCGGAGCTCAGCGTCGGCGACAAGTACCTCAAGCTCGGCAGTATTGACGGGCCGTACTCGCTCTACCGCAATGACAGCACCGGAGCTACCCGCATCGAGGGCATATTCGTAGTGCGCGTCGACCTCGGCACCTCATCCCAGGCCGCCGCGGACTACACCCTTGACGGCTCCGTTTTCAACTACAAGTGCACCTTCGTCGCCGGCAATGAGGGGGGTGAAAAGACCTACTATATCGGCGACAAAGCCGTCAGCGCCGCCCAGTACGACAGCGCCTACAACTCCCGCAACGACGGCTGGACAAAGCTCGACTTCCCCGTGTCCTCGATTCGCTACTCCGGAAAGCTCACCTCCGCGCAGATTGACGAGCTCCTGAACGGCTACACCGCCGGTCCCGTGCTGGCCCAGGCCAGCACCCAGTCCCTGAGCATAGACGGCGAGGCCGTTTCCGGCGCCGCGGCGGCCTACAACATCGGCGGCAGCAACTACTTCAAGCTGCGCGACCTGGCCATGCTGCTGACAAACACCGGCGCCAAATTCGAGGTCGGCTACGACGCCGCGGCCAATCAGATTACCCTCACCACCGGCCAGAGCTACACCCCCGCGGGCGCGGAGCTCGCCGACGGAGATACGTCCAGCCAGCTCGGAAGCCCCCTGTCCTCCTCAGTGTATATCGACGGCGAGAGCGTCTCCCTTACCGGCTACAACATCAACGGCAATAACTACTTCAAGCTGCGCGACCTCGGCGGGGCTCTGGGCTTTGAGGTCGGCTGGGACGAAGCCGCGCGCACCGTTACCGTCACCACAGGGGAATAAATGAAAATAGCGGAAATAATAATCGGCGCTATTATCCTGCTGCCGATAATAGCCGGAATCATCATCAGCATCATATCAAAGCGTTGACATCAAAGTCCGCCCGTTTCCGGGCGGACTTTGCCGTATTTTTATTCGATTCGCGCCTGCTTGACAAACACATATCTTTTCAGTACCCGCGAAATCGACACACACGGTATCGACAGCAAAAACCAGAACAGCGAAAACAGCGGGCAAATCTGTCCCATGAGGTTGAGCAGCATGTCCGAGTAGTCCCATACGTGCCAGCCCAGCCGAAGATTGACCTCACAGCCCACCACAAACTCCACCGCCGTAACCGCCGCCATGCACATTATCCACTTTTTCCACAGCGGGTCGCTCATGCGCGTGGCGATAAGGTGCATAAGGCAGGCGCACGCCCCGCCCGTCACAATCATCGTCCAGTGCGTGTACCCCCGCCAGAGCGTCTCCAGCGCGCCGTAGCCTATCGCGCCGAACACATATATACTGAAAAATTCCAGAAAAACCATCGCAATTCATCTCCACAGGATAGCATTGCCTGATTTGTCTGAAATTATTTCGATAATATGAACAATTTCGTGAAAACTAAATTCAAAAACCCGTTTTTAAGAAGGTGCCGAAGTGAGAAAAAGAGTATTTTCGATGATTATATGCCTGGCCCTGCTGCTGCCCTGCACGGCCTCGGCGGATGAGCCGGAGCGCGAGCGCGTGCGCCTGCCCGTGGTGATGTACCACCACATCTCCAAGGACCCCGCCCGCTGGAACGAGTACGTAATCTCCCTCGACGAATTCACTGCCGACATGGACTATCTGGCCTCGCACGGCTGGCAGAGCGTGAGCGTGCGCCAGCTTCTTGACTGGTACGACGGGAAATTCGAGATGCCCGAAAAGCCCTTCATGCTCACCTTTGACGACGGCTGCGACAGCACCGAGCTGTACGCCGAGCCCGTGGTCGCCGAGCACGGCTTCACCGGCGTCGTGGCTGTTATCGGCTCGGTGTGCCAGCGCTTTTCCGAGTTTGAGGAGCACGAGCCGGAGTATTCCAATTTAAGCTGGCAGGACGCCGCGGACATGGCCGAGCGCGGTGTAATCGAGGTGCAGTGCCATACCTGGAACATGCACGAGCTCTACCCCCGCAACGGCTGCGCCAGACGCCGCGGCGAGAGCCTTGGCGAATACCGCCGCGCGCTGTCCACGGACCTGAGCCGCTATCTTCAGGGCTGCGAGCAATACGGCGTGGACGCCGTGCCGTCCATAGCCTTCCCCTACGGCGCGTTTAATTCCGACACCATCGACGTGGTGCGCGACATGGGCTTTCAGGCCGCCTTCACCTGCTCGGAGCTGGTAAACGAGCTGACCGGAGACCCCGAGGAGCTGTTTCTCCTGTCCCGCTTCAACCGCCCCCACGGGGTCAGCAGCGGAAATTTTTTCTCCGCCTGGGAAGAAAACGCTTGACATCGCCAAAAAGTGCTGGTATTATACAAAAGATAAAACAAAGTAGGCGCGGAGGTATCCGTCCTCACCCTGCCGCAAAAGGCGCGCAGCGGTCAATAAAAGCCCCGCCGCGAAGGTATGGGGTTTTTATGTGCGGATGCCGTGTGCATTCGCTTTTATTTTTGGAGGTGTTCAAGTATCGCAAACCTGGACTATCTTATCAACGAGGATATTGACGCC
>CATJWA010000158.1 GCA_949744025.1 uncultured Eubacteriales bacterium | reverse complement strand
TCGAGGGCGGCCGCCACCCCGGGCAGTTCAAGGACGAGGTCTGCTCGCCGGGCGGCGTTACCATCGAGGGCGTGCGCGTGCTTGAGCGCGGCGGCTTTCGCGGCGCGGTGATGGACGCGGTCATCGCGGCGCACAGGCAAACCGGAGGAGAAGGGTAAGGCTTTTATGTACAGACGGAAGATAATTTTTCAATACAATGCGCCGACGACACTGACCTTCGCGCTTATCGCCCTCGGCGCGCTCATACTCGCTCACTTCACCGCGGGGGCGAGCACGCAGCGCTATTTCTGCGTTTACCGCTCCTCACTGCTCGACCCGCTGACCTACCTGCGCTTTTTCACGCACGTGCTCGGCCATGCGGACCTGTCGCACTACACCAATAACATCATCCTCATGCTCGTGCTCGGGCCGACGCTTGAGGAGCGGTACGGCAGCAACACGATGCTTTTCGCGATACTGCTCACGGCGCTGGTGGCGGGGCTTATTCAATGGATATTTTTCCCCGGCACGGCGCTTCTGGGCGCTTCGGGTATTGTGTTTATGATGATTATCATGGCCTCGCTGGGCGGGATGCGCGGCGGCGGAATTCCGCTGACGCTGGTGTTCGTCTTTTTCGTCTACGTCGGGCGGGAGGTCTATAACGGCATCGTGCTGGCGGACAACATCTCTCAGCTTACCCACATTGCCGGAGGCGTCTGCGGCGCGGTGCTGGGGATTTGCCTGCGCAGGTCAAGCTGAGCGGGAAGCGTTTCTGCTACTGCAAGCACGACGGGCGGCGGGAGCGGGTATTTCACGACTGCGGACAGCTTACTTTTCCCCGGCAAAGAGGACGAGACATCCGTCAGAGGCAAAGCCTCTGACGGATGTCTCGCAGTATCAGCGCAAAAGCAAGCGAAACGCCTAAGAGCGTGTTTAATATCTCAAAGTGTGCGGCCTGCCCTGTTCATCTCAGGTTCCCAGGTAGGCAGCCTTGACATCGTCGTTTGCAAGCAGCTCCTCGCCGGTCCCTGTCATCGTTATACGGCCGGTCTCCATAACGTAGCCGACGTTAGCGGTTTTCAGGGCCATGTTGGCGTTCTGCTCTATGAGCAGGACCGTCACGCCCTGCTTGTTTATCTCCTTTATGATGTCGAATATTCCCTTGACTATCAGGGGAGCGAGTCCAAGAGAGGGCTCATCCATCATAATCACCTTCGGCCGGCTCATGAGCGCGCGGCCAACCGCAAGCATCTGCTGCTCGCCGCCGGACAGCGTGCCGCCCGCCTGCCAGGAACGCTCCTTAAGACGAGGGAACAGCTCATACACCCAGTTGAGGTCATCCGACAAATCATCCTTACGCAGATACGCGCCTATACGCAGATTTTCCAGCACGGTCAGGTCGGGGAAAATACGCCGCCCCTCGGGCACAAGGGTTATGCCGCGCGTGACTATCGCCGTCGGGTCCCTGCCGCAGATATCCTCGCCCTCAAACTCTATGCTGCCCTCCCTGGGCTTTACGAGGCCGGCTATGGAACGCAGTGTTGAGCTTTTTCCGGCTCCGTTTGCGCCTATAAGCGTGACAATCTCACCCGCGGGCACGTCAAAGCTGATACCCTTGACGGCCTCGATGCCGCCGTAGTTGACCTTCAGGTCCCTTATTTTCAGTATCGCGTCACTCATCCTCGGCCACCCCCAGATATGCGTCTATGACGCGCTGATTGTTCTGAATCTCCGCCGGCACGCCGCGCGCTATCTCGCTGCCGAAGTCGATAACATAGATATAATCCGAAATCCTCATTACAAGGTCCATGTGGTGCTCAATAAGAAAGACAGTGAGCTTATATTTATCCCGTATCTCCTTGATAAACTCCGCAAGCTCCTGAGTCTCCTGCGGGTTCATGCCGGCGGCGGGCTCGTCGAGCAGAAGCAGCTTCGGGTCCGTGGCCAGGGCGCGGGCTATCTCCAGCCGGCGCTGGAGGCCATAGGGCAGGCTCGTGGCGAGGTCGTCCTTGACCTTATCCAACCCCTGCTCCTCGAGCAGGGCCATGGTCTCGTCGCGCATACGCCTTTCCTCCTTCGCGTTGCCGCGGAAGGTTGCGGAAAACACGTTCTGCTTTGCGCGCATGTGCTTTGCCACAAGCACGTTGTCAAACACCGTCATGCTTTTCCACAGGCGGATGTTCTGGAAGGTACGCGCTATGCCCAGCTTTGTTATTTTGTCAGGCGTGGGATTTATTATTCCGCTGCCGACATACATCTCGGCATTTTCGCCCTTGTACTGCTTTTTCATCTTGCCCGTGGGGTGGCTGCGCACCATGGGCTTGCCCATGAACTCAACAAGTCCGTTGGTTGGCTGGTACACGCCGGTGATGCAGTTAAACGCCGTGGTCTTGCCGGCTCCGTTGGGGCCGATAAGCGCTATTATTCGGTTTTGAGGAATGTCCAGCGAGAGGTTGTTGACCGCGACCACGCCGCCGAACTGCATGGTGACGTTTTCAACATGGAGGACATTTTTCACTTCGCTTGCAGCTTTTTTCTCACTCATTGCCGGCGTCCTCCTTCTTTTCCGTTTCTTTTTTCTTAAACCGGCCGCCCAGCTTTTTAAATCCGCCCGCTATGCCGGAGAAGCTCAGCTCCTTGTCGCCCATTATGCCTCTGGAGAAGAACAGCACGATTATCATAATAACGACGGAGAACACGACCTTACGGAAGCCGTCGCGGAAGAAAGGAACGCTCAGTCCGAGGAACTTGCCGCTGTCGAGGAAGCGCAGCCACCATTCCGAGCAGGCTATGTACAGAAACGCCGCTATGCAGCTTCCCGACACGGAGCCTATGCCGCCTATGACG
>CATJWA010000157.1 GCA_949744025.1 uncultured Eubacteriales bacterium | reverse complement strand
GCCGTCCAGCTCGCGCGCTGCGTCCTGTGCCGCGGCAAAGCGCTCGAGCGCTCCGTCCAGCGCCTGCGCCGCCGCGCAGACCTCACCCAGCGCGCGTTCAAAATGCGCGACACGCTCAAACCTGTCCATGTGTATCCTCCGTTATCAGCTCAATGCACTGCTTTCCGCTGACATGCTCCGCGCTCAGCTCGAGCATGCACAGCGCGCTCCAAAACCGTTCAATTTCCCTGCCGCGCGCCTCCGCGCTTTCGCCGGGGGAGTATTTCGCGGCGAGCTTTTCTATCGCCGCGAGCTTTTCCGCCTCGTCCTCGAGCACGCGTACACGCCCGAAAACGACGGCGCTTTTGTAGTGCGTGGTGTAACGTTCCGGAATAACCTCGTCGCGCGCGATAACGCAGAAGGAACAGCGAGCGTCGTTTTTCAGCGCGTCGAGCTTGTGGCCGCTTCTGGCGCAGTGGAAATAAATTTTCTCCCCGTTGTAAACATAGCTCAGCGGCACGGCGTAGGGCCAGCCGCCGTCTCCGCTCAGCGCGAGCACGCCGCTGGTGCAGGTACGCAGCAGCTCGTCGGTTTCCCGCCGCGTCAGCTCCTGCCGTGGCCTCCGCATGGGACGAAACATAAAGACCCCCTCCTAAAATTTTTGGGGGCGCGAGCCTGTGCGCCCTTGGATAAAAGGATAATATGCCAGTGCGAAAAAGTCAAGCGCCCGCGCCTGCGGCGAAAAGTGTAGATGTCAAAGATATTTGATAGACAAGCGGCCCGCCGGAAAGTATAATCACAGGTGAAAAGGACGGTGAAGCCGGTGGAGATAGGACGCAAAATCAAAAATGCCCGCGCCGCCGCGGGACTGACGCAGGAGCAGGCGGCCGAGGCCCTCGGAGTCAGCCGGCAGACAATATCCAACTGGGAGAACGGAAAAACATGGCCGGACATTGTCAGCGTGGTGAAAATGAGCGACCTGTACGATATAAGCCTTGACTGCCTGCTCAAGGACGAGAAAAAGGAGGAAAAGCCTGTGTCGGACTATGTGAGCTACCTTGCCGAGAGCGCGGACGCCGCGGCAGGCAGGGCCCGGCTGGCGAAAACTGTGCTGATATGCGTGTATCTTGGAATCTGGGCGCTTTCGCTTATCGTGTTCTGGCTTTTTACAGACGGCTCGGACGCCATGGGCTACAGCCTGATGTTTTTGTGGCTGCTCCTGCCGGTGACAACATTCGTGCTGTCGCTGATTATCGGAGCAAATGATTACTGGGGCCGCCGGAAATGGCTGTGCGCACCTGTTTTCGGCCTTATGTATATGCTCGCCGAATACGCGACCTTTCGGTGCGCGAACATGGCCGCCTTCGGCGTTTTTCGCCTGCCGGACCCGCTGCTCATTTTGCCCGGCGCGATAATCTCCCTTTTGGGCCTGGTCCTTGGCAGTGCGGCGAGGCGGACCAAAGCCAAAAAAGACAGATGAAAAAACCTCACGCAAAAACAGCGGCCGCAAGGCCGCTGTTTTGACTATATCCCCAAACCCGCAATCGCCTGCGCCATGCGCCGGGCCGAGGCGTCGAGCGCCGCCCGCTCGCTATGGCTCAGGGGAATCTCCAAAACCGTCTCCAGTCCGCCGCGGCCGACCATGGCCGGCACGCTCAGGGCAAGGCCGTCGAGCCCGTACTCACCCTCAAGCGTCACGGAAATCGGCAGCACAGCGTGCTCGTCGCGCACCACGCACTCGGCGATGCGCCCGACAGCCATGGCAATGCCGTAGTAGGTCGCGCCCTTGCGCCGGATTATCTCCGCGGCGCTGTCGCGCACGCTCAGGTAAAGCCGCTGCCTGCGCTCCTCGCTCAGCTCCTTGCCGCGCAGGCGGCAGAAATCGTCGAGGTTCAGTCCCGAGACGTTGGCCCCCGTCCAGACCGGCAGCTCGCTGTCCCCGTGCTCGCCAATGATGAAGGTGTGCACGTTGCGGCTGTCCACGCCGAGCTCCTCTCCCAAAAGCTGCTTGAGCCGCGCAGTGTCCAGCACCGTGCCGGAGCCTATCACGCGCTGCCGCGGGTAGCCGGACAGCCGCCGCGCCGCGTAGGTGAGCACGTCCACGGGGTTGGACACTATCAGCAGCACGCCGCCAAAGCCCCGAGTAGTCAGCTCGCGCAGTATGCTCTCAAGTATTGCGGTATTTTTCCCGATGAGGTCCAGGCGCGTCTGCCCGGGCCGCTGGTTCACGCCCGCGGTTATCACTGCCAGACCGCAGTCGGCGATGTCGTCGTAGCCGCCGGCGATAATCTCCATAGCCGAGCCGTAGGGCACGCCGTCGCTGAGGTCAAAGGCCTCGCCCTCGGCCTTTTCACGGTTGGAGTCGATAAGGATAAGGTGGGAAAACAGCCCCTGCTGCAAAAAGCGAAAGGCAATCGACGAGCCCACAAAGCCGCAGCCGATAATGGCCGCCTTCCTGAAATTCGGATGTATCACGCTCATAAAAAATGTGCCCCCTTCACGACTATATTTGTCCCGAATAAGAAGCGTATTATTCAAAAAAGCGTAGTCAGAAAACACAAAAGGACGCCTGTTTTTCAGGCGTCCTTTTGCAAATACGGAAGTTATTTAGTGGTTACAAGCACCGTTGAGGTCGCGGCGTCGTAGTCAACGCCGAACTCAAGCGCCTGGCCGAGGTCGCGCAGCTTGAAGAAGTTGTTGCCGCCGATGTTGTAGACGGTGACCTTCAGCGCGGTCCCGTTGACGATGAGCGACTGGTCGCTCACAACGCAGGTGGCGGACTTGTCGCTCCCGACGGTCAGCTCGCCGCCGACGGCGGTGTAGGCCTCGCCGCTTTTGGCGGAGATGGCGCGGGCGGACTCGTCGTAGGACACGGAGAACTTGGCGCCCGTGTCGGCGAGCATCGCGGCCACGTCGCGCAGCTTGAAGTAATTGCTGCCGTCGATGTTGTAAACCTCGGTGCTGACAGCCTTGCCGTCCACGGTCACGGCCTGCCTGCTGAGCTGCACTTCGGGCGCGTCGGTCTCGCCGAGCACATCGGCCAGCCAGGCGTAGGCCTCGGCCACATCGTAGTTGCCGGCGTGGGGCTGGAGCCAGGCAAACTCAAAATCAACGTCCTGAATGCTCTTGTCGTTAATCATCGCGTAATAGAGCACGGTCTGCAGGGCAAAGGAGGTGTCGCGGTCCATGACGCCGTGGCGCACGTACCAGTAGGGAGCGCTGTCGCCCTCGGTTTTGCTGGTCAGATAGGGGATGGGGCTGGTCATCTTTATCTGTTTGAGCACGTCCCTGCCCGCGTCGGTGGCGGTGAACTGCTCCCAGCTAAGGCCGGTGTCATCCTTGCCCACGCCGTTGCCGGCGGTGGCGTCGTTGTCCCAGGAATAGAAGTTGAAGGGCAGATAAGCCTGCTCGGCGGTGCCGAAAAGGTTGTCCTCGTTCTGCTGGGCCACTGCCATGCCGACGTTGCTGAACGCGGGAGCAACCTTAAGTCTGGTGGCGGTTGCGAGGAAGTGCAGGTGCTTATCATAGTCGTATGTAAAGTCGCTGCCGTCGAAGGTCAGCCAGTCGGCGAGCTTGCCCTCGGACTTGTCGCTGGCCTTGATGTCGGCGAGCATGGACTCGGGAGTGGCGCCCTCGGCGAGGGTGTCGCGGACCTCGGCCTCCATGAGCGCGATTATCGCGTCCTCAAGGTTCCTGTCGGTCAGAGCCGTGCCGTCCTCAAGCTTGAGGCCCAGGGAGTTGACATACTCGGCGTAGTCGGCCTTGAGAGCCTCGGATGCGGCCATGACCTTCTCCTGCGTGGCGTTGGGCCACTCGGCGGTCTTGCCGTCCATGCCGGTCTGCTTGGTGTAGTCCATGGTGCCCTCGGCGTACATGGTCTTGCGGGTGTCGTTGAAGGTCCACTCGTAGGCCGCGCATGCGTGGCCGAGGTCGTTTATCGGGCAGTAGGCGATAGTGGCGAACACGTCGTCGTCGATGGTGGAGGCATAAGTGCCGTCGGCGTTCTTCGTCACGCCGGCCGCGCCGACCTCATACAGGGACTGGTAATAGTCGGAGCTGTTGCCGCTGGCCGCGATAACCGTGGACAGCGCGCCGCCGCCGGAGGTGCCGGAGATGACAATCTTCTCGGGGTCGCCCGCGGGCAGCAAGTCGGCGTTGTAGCGCAGGTAGCGGATGACTGCCTTGGTGTCGGTCATCGTGGCGGGGGAATGGCCGAGGTACTGGCCGTCCGTGGGCGCGTCGTTGCGGCCGCGGCAGCCGTAGGTCACGACAACGTAGCCGCGGTCAATAGCCACGCCGATGTTATCGGTGGTGCTTGAGTAGTCGCCGACAATCTGCTTGCCGTTTCGTCCCTCCTCCTCGCCGTAATTCTTGACGTGGTTGGCGCCGGCGTAGGAGTTGCTGAACCAGCCGGAGTTGTTGACCAGCAGGATGATGGGGGAGTCCTTGGTCGCTCCATCGGGCACGTAAATGGCTATTTTCTGCTCAGGGCTGTTGGAGTTGGCGACGTAAACGTCGGTGTACTGGGCGACGGTGATTTCCTTACCGTCAAGGTGCGGCTTGACCGCGCCCTTCTCGGCGTCGGAAAAGCTGAGCGGGTCGGCCGCCGAAGCGGGTACAGCCAGTGCCAGAACAAGCACCAGCGCGAGTATAAGGGGTAAGATTCTACGTTTCATAGTATACCTCCATAATGTGTTCCAATGCTGTTAATATTGGACAACTGTATTATAATTCGGGCGGATAAATATGTCAATATAGCATTAAATAAAAAAGTATATTAT
>CATJWA010000156.1 GCA_949744025.1 uncultured Eubacteriales bacterium | reverse complement strand
CTCCTACAAGAACAAGGGCGTTCAGAAGCTGCTCGACGCTATCGTGGAGTATATGCCCTCCCCGCTGGACATTCCGGCCATCAAGGGCACCCATCCCAAGACCGGCGACGAGCTTGAGCGCCACCCCGACGACGACGGCCCCTTCTCCGCTCTGGCCTTCAAGATTATGACCGACCCCTACGTGGGACGCCTGAGCTTCTTCCGCGTCTATTCCGGCACTCTTGAGACCGGAAAGAGCGTGCTCAACTCCACCAAGAAGCAGAAGGAGCGCATCGGGCGCATTTTGCAGATGCACGCCAACCACCGCGAGGACCTGGAAAAGGTCTACACCGGCGATATCGCCGCCGCGGTCGGACTGAAAAACACCACAACGGGCGACACTCTCTGCGACGAGAAGGAGCCCATAGTGCTTGAGTCCATGGAGTTCCCCGAGCCGGTTATCCGCGTGGCCATCGAGCCCAAGACCAAGGCCGGCCAGGAAAAGATGGGCATAGCCCTTCAGAAGCTGGCCGAGGAGGACCCGACTTTCAAGACCTACACCGACGAGGAGACGGGCCAGACCATCATCGCCGGTATGGGCGAGTTGCATCTTGAGATAATTGTGGACCGCCTGCTGCGTGAGTTCAAGGTCGAGGCCAATGTCGGCCGCCCGCAGGTCTCCTACAAGGAGACCATCACAAAGCCCGCCACGGTGGACACGCGCTTTGTGCGCCAGTCCGGCGGCAAGGGCCAGTTCGCCCACGTGAAGATGACCGTGGAGCCGAACGAGTCCGGCAAGGGCTACGAGTTTATCAACAAGATAACCGGCGGCGCCATCCCCAAGGAGTATATCCCCTGCGTGGACCAGGGTATCCAGGGCGCCATGCAGGCCGGTGTGCTGGCCGGCTACGAGGTCGTGGACGTGAAGGTTACGCTTATTGACGGCTCCTTCCACGAGGTTGACTCCTCGGAGCTCGCGTTCAAGATATGCGGAAGCATGGCCTTCAAGGAGGCCTGCCAGAAGGCGGGCGCCACCCTGCTTGAACCTATCATGAAGGTTGTCGTTACCTCTCCGGACGATTACATGGGCGACGTCATGGGCGACCTCAACGCCCGCCGCGGCATGATAACCGGCTCGGAGATAAGAAACGGCGCCGCGGAGGTCATGGCAAACGTGCCGCTGAGCTCCATGTTCGGCTACGCGACCGACCTGCGCAGCAAGACTCAGGGCCGCGCCAACTACAGTATGGAGCCCAGCCACTATGTCGAGCTGCCGAAGAATCTTCAGGATTCGATAATCGGTTCAAGGAAAACAAACTGATATCATTCCCCGATTAAAAGCGCGCTAACGTTACCGTGTGTTAATCCCGGAATCTCAGCAGCTTAAAGTTCTTTTTGGATACTTTTTCTTACAAGAAAAAGTATCTTGCAAAGCAAGGAAATTTACGGTAGAATGAAAATACCGTACACGAAAACATTTTTTCTAAAAACTAAGGAGGATGTTCCACTATGGCAAAGCAGATGTTTAACCGCTCCAAGCCCCATGTAAATATTGGTACCATCGGTCATATCGACCATGGTAAGACCACCCTGACCGCCGCTATCACCAAGTACCTGGCAATGCAGGGCGGCGCAGAATACACCGACTACAGCTCCATCGACAAGGCTCCCGAGGAGCGCGAGCGCGGCATCACCATCAACACCGCTCACGTTGAGTACGAGACCGCCAACCGCCACTATGCTCACGTTGACTGCCCGGGCCACGCCGACTATATCAAGAACATGATCACCGGCGCTGCTCAGATGGACGGCGCAATCCTCGTCATCGCCGCCTCCGACGGT
>CATJWA010000155.1 GCA_949744025.1 uncultured Eubacteriales bacterium | reverse complement strand
CGGAACGCATCCAGCGGGCTTTTTTGACCGGCGCAAACCCCTTTGTGTTGAAGTATGAACGGCTTATCACTATCGCTGACTTGATCCGGCAATACATTCCCTCCATCAAAACGATTGGGTGTTTCGCCCGAATTACAGATGTTACGCTAAAGTCGGACGAGGAATTGGCATCACTCCATCAAGCCGGATATGACGGCCTGACCATCGGAATAGAAACCGGCGACGATGAAGCCCTGCGATTTATGAATAAGGGGTATGCTGCCTCCGATATTGTGAGACAATGTCAGCGGTTAGACAAAGCCGGTATTCATTACAGCTTCTTCTACTTGGTGAGCATTTCCGGCACTGGACAGGGCGAAATTGGAGCAAAAGCGACTGCCGCCATCTGCAATCAACTCCACCCATCGCTCATTGGTGTCAATATGTTGACCATTTATCCGGACTCGGAACTGTATCAGGAAATCCAACGTGGCAACTGGCAAGAGGAAAGTGAGATAGAAAAGTATAAGGAAATTTGCACCCTCCTTGAAAACTTGGAGATACCTACCCAATTTGCCATTTTAGGCGCATCCAATGCGTGCCAGTTTCAGGGAACTTTGCCAGAAGATAAAGAGGCTCTTACTGCGGCGCTTGACAATATCATTGAGACTATACGGGCAGATGACTTGCGTGAATATCGCAAGAACATCCCCCCACTTATAAAAATGGCAGACCCCACACAGGTGCTCTCCTATGTGGGGCCTGTATTATGCTAAAATCAGTTCTTCCATAATGATTTCTTCTACTCGGTTGCGGATGCTGTTCATTCTTCTGACCTATTCCATTTGTCTTTCTTCTTTGAGTAATTCAATGATACCCTCTTGCTCCGCCATCTGCTCAATCAATCGGGAAAGCATCTCTTGGGCCTGGTGGTCAACTTCCATGATATGGGCGTCTAACTTTCCGCTGGGCAGTAAAGCGGTGTAGAGCGGCCCTTCATGCTCCCGCAGATACCGTTTTCACCGTTGCCCCCAGATACCAACAGGTGCGCTTCCTGGCACAGTGAGGTTAGGGAGAAAGTAGTCAGCTTCCTGGCGATACGTTCCGCCCATTTGCTCAAACGTTGACTTTTCCATAATATGTACCTCCGAAATATTGAATTTCCCCACAATTCAATTACATTCGGCTGTCTTAGCAAAAAGTTTGGGAGCCACTTCCTTACGAAGCGGCTCCCAATAGGGCGGCCTTTTAAGTATATAAAAAGCGGCAAAACCACTAACAAACTCCAGGAGTCTTTTTCAGCCGCACTATAAGCAGAACATGTCCACACAGCCTGCCTTGTCCTTGCTTCTACTTCACCCACGCAAGGCTGCGCTCCACGGCGCGGTGCCAGCCGGTCAGGAGCCCGGCACGGCAGGCATTGTCCATGTCGGGAGTAAAGCTCACGTCAGAGCTGTGAATTTCGCGGAGCTCGTCAGTGCCGCTCCATATGCCGGCGGCGAGGCCGGCCAGCGACGCCGCTCCCAGCGCCGTCGTCTCGCACACCGCGCCGCGGCGGACTGTTCTGCCCAGCACATCGGCCTGAAACTGCATGAGAAAGCCGTCCCTGCTGGCCCCGCCGTCCACGCGCAGCTCGGAGATTTTAAGCCCGGTATCCTTCTCCATGGCCGCAACGAGGTCGGCCGACTGGTAGGCTATCGCCTCCTCCGCCGCGCGGACAATATGCGCGCGCGTGCTGCCGCGGGTCAGGCCGACAATCGCCCCGCGGGCATACATGTCCCAGTACGGCGCGCCCAAGCCCGTGAAGGCCGGCACGAGGTATACGCCCCCGTTGTCCGGCACCGATGCGGCTATCTCCCCCGCCTCGCCCGCGTCGCGGATAAGGCAAAGCTCGTCGCGCAGCCACTGCATTACCGCGCCGCCGACAAAAACGCTGCCCTCGAGCGCGTACCTCACCTCTCCCCTGGGCGATGCGGCAACGGTGGTGACAAGGCCGTTGCGGCTTTTTATGCACTCGCCGCCGGTGTTCATCAAGAGGAAGCAGCCGGTGCCGTAGGTGTTTTTCGCCTGACCCTTCTCAAAGCAGGTCTGGCCGAACAGCGCGGCCTGCTGGTCGCCGGCAATGCCGCACACGGGGATTTTCACGCCCTGTATCTCCGCCTCGCCGTAGACCTCGCTGCTCGAGCGCACCTCTGGCAGCATGGACATGGGGATGTCCAGCGCGCGGCAAATCCGCTCGTCCCAGCTCAGGGTGTGAATGTTAAAGAGCATAGTGCGCGAAGCGTTGGTGTAGTCAGTGACGTGCGCGCGGCCCCCGGTCAGCTTCCAGACAAGCCAGGAATCAATCGTGCCGAACAGCAGACGCCCCTGCTCCGCTTTCTCCCGCGCGCCGGGCACGCTGTCGAGTATCCACTTTATCTTCGTCGCGGAGAAATACGCGTCCACAAGCAGACCCGTGTTCTCCTGTATGTACGCGGTAAGCTCAATATTTTCCTTTATCCGCTCGCACAGCTCCGCCGTCCTGCGGCACTGCCAGACTATGGCCCTGCACACCGGCGCGCCTGTCTCGCGGTCCCAGACCACCGTGGTTTCCCTCTGGTTTGTTATGCCGATACCCGCAATCTCACGCACGTCAACGCCTGAGTGCGTCACCGCCTCGACCGTCACGCCCATGAGGCCGGAATAAATCTCCACCGCGTCGTGCTCCACCCAGCCGGGCTCCGGGTAAAACTGCGTGAACTCCTTCTGTGCCGAGCCGGCGATATTTTGTTGCCTGTCAAAAATAATTGCACGGCTGCTCGTAGTGCCCTGGTCAAGCGCAATGATGTATTTTTTCATAAAAGCCTCCCAAAATCAGCAGAGCCCGCCCGAAAGGGGCGGGCTCTTGTGTTTTCAGTGGTTTTGCGGCCTGTTACTTGAGGCTGCTCTCAAAAGCGCCGAAAGCGGCGGACTTGTCCGTGTCGCTCAGGATGCAGTACATGACGTAGTTTCCGCTGGTTTTTACCTCGGCGGCGGTGAGCTTGGGCTTTTCCTCGGGCATGTACTCGTCCATCCAGCTATCCGCACGGAGCTGAAGGTAGCCCTCCACGGCCGACTTTATCTCCTTGGCCTGAGAGCTGTCCTTAGCACGGAACACACCGTATTCGTCGATGTTCGCGCCGTAGGCGTTAATCTTGACGGTGAAGCCGTCATAATCGGCAACCTCCATCTTCATATAGCCCTTGATATAGTTCTCATCCACTGCCACAAGGCTGTCGCCCTTTCCGAGAGCGGTGTCCACCGCCGCGACGATGTCGTCAACCGGAACGTCCTTTCCGTTTCCGCTGCCGCAGGCGCACAGCAGCAGCATGACTATTGCAAGCGCGAGCACGGCCGCGCCTGAGCGTCTTTTGTTTTTCATATCCTTATCACCAACTGTTTAACTTATTTGTATTCGTGCGTTTTGATATAGTCGAGTATGATGTTGAAGCCCGCCGTGTTCAGATGAATGCCGTCGCCGTTCTGATACTGCTCGGGCAGATAGCCGTCCTCGCCGACTATGGCCTCGAAGCTGTTGAGGAAGCGCACTCCCGTATCCCCGGCCACCCTTTCCACCCAGCCGTTGGCCGCGCGTATCTTGTCGTTGTTGATGTCGCTCTGATACTGATAGCTCGCCGCCACGGGATAAATCGAGTTGAGGATTATTTTCGTGTCGGGGCTGTTTTCCTGTATGCGCTTGACAAGGTCGGTGTACTCGCGCACAAAGTTCTCCTCGTCCATGAAGGACACGCCGTTTACGCCGAGGGTTATGACCATGTACTCGGGCTTGGCGCGCGACACGGCGTCGGTTATCGGGATTTCCTCGCCCGTCTCGGGATAGACTATCGTGGCTATGCTCTGGTAAGACAGCGTCAGCGTGCCGCTTGACGGCGTCCAAACCTGTTTGGTGTTCTCACCTCCCGACAATACCGCGTATGCCTTTAGGCCATAGGTCGTGCTGTCGCCGAGGAAGGTGAGCTTATCGAGGTACTCCGTCCCCGCGTCCTCCGTCTCGGCCAGGCGCGTGGGTGAAGCCTCGGGCGCCGGCTCGGCTGTGGGCTCGGGCGGCTCTGTGCCGTTCTGCTCCGGCTGTGCGCCCGAGTCGGTTTCGCCCGGCTGAGGCGGCTCAGGGCTGGCCTCGTCGCTTACGGGCAGCTTGTTGTCATCGTCCTTCGTCCTTGTCCCGTCCGACTTGGCGCAGGAGCTGAAAATGAGCGCAAACAAAGACATAAGCATGCACAGCACTATTGCCAGCGACCACATCATGTAAAAGCTGTTTTTGTTAGTTTTCATTGCCTTGACTCTCCGTAAGATAATTTGGTAAAACTATCTTACCCATAAATGTATCATATTTACCGCATTTTGCGGCGCCGCTACGCGGCGCCGCAAATAAAATTTAATCATTTTTCCGGCGGCATGTACGTCGGAAAAATTCTCCTCGCGGAGCGACCGTGCGAGTGGCAGCGAGTGCGGGGAGCGCAGCGCCGTCAGCCAATGCGCGAAGCGCAGGGCGGCCCCCACCTCAATTAATTGAATTGGAAGCCGCGCAAAGCGGCTTTCAATTCAAATTCTCAAATTAAAGGGTACCCTGTGTCCTTTAATTTGACTCCTCAGACAGCGCCTTCGCGTCCTCGATAACCTTCTGCTGCACGTTGCCGGGGGCCTCCTCGTAGCGCACAAACTTGCAGGTGAAGGAGCCGCGGCCCTGGGTCATGGAGCGCAGGTCTATCGTGTAGGAGCTCATCTCAGCCATGGGTACCTCCGCCTCGACTATCTGCATACCGTCCTCGGCGTTCATGCCCAGCACGGTGCCGCGGCGCTTGGAGGAGATATCCGACATGATGTCGCCGAGGTTGGCGTCGGGGATCGTGACCTTCAGCAGGCCGATGGGCTCAAGAATAGTCGGCTTGGCCTTGGGGATGCCGTCCTTGTAGGCGAGCTGCGCGGCGGTCTTGAAAGCCATTTCGTTGGAGTCCACCGGATGGTAGGACCCGTCGTACAGCACGGCCTTGAGCCCCACGAGGGGATAGCCGGCCAGGACGCCGCGGTTGACCGCGTCGCGCAGTCCCTTTTCGACGGCGGGGAAGAAGTTTTTCGGCACGCTGCCGCCAAAGACCTCCTCGGCGAAAATCATCTCGTCCGACTCGTCCTGGGGCTCGAAGCGAATCCACACGTCGCCGAACTGGCCGCTGCCGCCGGACTGCTTCTTGTGGCGGCCGTGGGCCTCGACCTTGGCCTTTATCTTCTCACGGTAGGGCACGCGGGCGGGCACAAGCTCCGTTTCCACGCCGAAGCGGCTTTTCAGCTTGGCACACAGCACGTCGAGCTGTATGTCGCCTATGCCGGCGAGCACCATCTGGCGCGTCTCGGCGTTGTTGGTTATGGTAAAGGAGATATCCTCCTCGTTCAGACGGTTCAGGCCCGAGGCGACCTTGTCGTCCTGACCCTTGGTCTTGGGCTTGATAGCCATGGAATAGCACGGCTCCGGCATTTCGACGCGGGGCAGCTCGACCTCGTTCTTCGGGTCGCACACCGTGTCGCCGGTTTTCCACTCCATCTTGCCGACGGCAACGATATCGCCGCAGCAGACCTCCTTGACCTCGGTGTTCTTCTTACCGCACATGGTGTACAGGCGGCCGAGCTTATCGGTGGAGGAGGCGCGCACATTGCGCAGGGACATATCGGAGGTCAGCTTGCCGCTGACGACCTTGACAAAGCTGTACTTGCCGAACTGGTCGGACACGGTCTTAAACACGAAGCCCACCGTCGCGCCCTTCGGGTCGATGCCCTCCATCTCGGACGGGTCGGGCACATAGTCGGCAATGGCCTGAAGCAGGCACTCGGTGCCCACGCCAGAGATGGCGCTGCCGCACAGCACGGGGATGACCGAGCGGTCCTTGACGCCGAGCTTGAGGCCCCTGACTATCTCGTCCTCGGACAGCTCCATGCTCTCGAAATACTTCTCCATGAGCTCCTCGTCCGCGCCCGCGGCGGCCTCCATGAGGGCCTCGCGCAAGCTCTCCGCCTTTCCGGCGTCGGCGTCGGGAATGGGAATTTTTGCAGTCTTGCCGCCTTTGGTCTGGTAGGCAACATTGTGGACAAGGTCTATAACGCCGCTGCCGTCGGACATCGGCGCGGCTATGGCGCACACGCTGCTGCCGTACTTCTCGGTCAGCGTGGAGAGCACGCCGTCAAAGTCGCCGTGCTCCTCGTCAAGCTTGGAGATGTAGAACATTGCGGGGAGGTTGGCGGCCTTGAGCTGCTTCCAGCTTCTCTCGGCACCGACGGACAGGCCGTCCTTGGCCGAGCAGAGTACTATGCCGGCCTCGGCCGCACGTATGGCTCCCATAACCTCGCCCACGAAGTCGAGAAAGCCGGGGCAGTCGAGCACGTTTATCTTGCAGCCGGCGTAATTGACCGGCGCGAGAGCGGCGGAGATTGTAATCTGGCGCTTTATCTCCTCAGCGTCGTAGTCGCATACGGTGTTTCCGTCGGGGGTTTTGCCCTGGCGGTCGATTGCGCCGGTGGTGTAGAGCATACTCTCAGCCAGAGTGGTTTTGCCGCTGTTTCCGTGGCCCATCAAGCAGACATTGCGGATGTTTTTTGTT
>CATJWA010000154.1 GCA_949744025.1 uncultured Eubacteriales bacterium | reverse complement strand
GCGCTGGAGCTTCTCCGCCGCGCGGGGCTCGGGGACGCGGCGGACAAATACCCCGCCGAGCTGTCCGGAGGAATGCAGCAGCGGGTGTCCCTCTGCCGCGCTCTGGCCTATGGCGGGGACGTGCTGCTGCTCGACGAGCCCTTCCGCGGTCTTGACGGGAAGCTCCGCCGCGATATCGCCGCACTGATTGACGAATACTCCCGCGGCGCGTCCGTCCTTATGAGCACCCACGACGAGCGCGAGGCGGAGCTGCTTGGCGCTTCGGTGTACGAATACCGCGGCGGCCGCTTTGTCCCCTGCGAAAAACAGAAATGACACAGCCTGTAAAGCCGCGTCATTTTTGTTTTTTATGTTCTGCGTTTGACGCTGAGCGAGGCGCACACCTTCCTCAGCGTCAGGCGGTACACGCCGTACAGCAGCGCGGACACGCCCGCAATCACGCCGAGGCTGGCCAGCAGTCCGGCAAGCTCGTCCGCCGTTATTCCGGCGGGGCTGCCGTTGAAGTACATTATCATCACATAGAACACGTAGATGATGAGCGTCCCCGTAAATATGGGCGTGAAGAACACGCGCTTGACCTGACCGCGCACCGAGCGGTAAAGATACTTCCCCGGCGCGCCGAGGCGGCGCAGGTCCTCGTATACCTGCCGGTTCGTCAGCGCAATGGTCATGCAGCGGGTGTAGGCAATCACCATCACCGCCGAGAAGCACACTATCGCCACAAAGACGAACAGCATCAGGTAAACCGCCACAGTCTTCACAAAGTCCGCCTTGTCCAGCACACGAAACTGGGGCATGTACTTCCAGCTCAGGCGGAAATTGCTGCTGTCGCGCTGAGAGTAGTCAATGGGCGCCTCTCCTGCCTCCGCAAGGGCCTCGCTGTCCAGAAAATATTCGCCCTCCTCCGCGAGGTACCTGTCCCTGATAACGGGGTCCCAGCTATCGTAAACCTCCACCTCGGGACCGGAGCAGTCCACTATCTCGTTGAACAGCGCCTTGGCAAAGTCATAGCTTCGCTCCTCGTTTTCCACGTTGAACACCGCCGTGCGCTCGTACCACTCGCCGGTCAGCCCACGGGTTATGCGCTCATAGTCCCCGTCGTCGAGGACGTAGCGCTGGGTCAGCGACTGGTGCTTTATCGCCTCTCCCTGATACGGCGTGACCTCAAGCCGCTCACCGGTCAGGTAGTTTGTGACGATGCTTATCTCCGGGTCAAAGCCGTAGCCCGGGCTGCCCTCGGCGTCAAGCACCGCGGCGGCCTGACCTGCGGGCACGTCCAGCGTCCGCCCTGTCAGCGCGTTGAAGTCCGACTCGGACAAAAAGCGCTGCGTGACATAGACCTCTAAATACTCGGGATACCAGGTCGTGCCCATGGGCCCGTCAACCTCGACCGAGCGCGTGCCGTCCACGGCCAGCAGCGCCGCGTCAGCACCTGCGAAATCTGTTATCTCCACGCCGTACTCCCCCGCCAGCGCGCGCACCTCGTCCTCGCCGGGTATATTCTGGTCCGCGCGGTGGAAGTATAGGCAGTCGTATTCCCGCGCGTCGTAGCGTATCATCGCGCCGGTGCCGAGCATGGGGGTGTAGAAGCTGCCGAAGTAGGCCCCCGCCACCAGCACCGTGATAACGAGCATGTTGCGCACGGTCTGTCGGCCCTGAAACTTCATCATGGAGGTAGAGATAAGGTCCCTGTATTTGCGCTTCCTGCCGCCCCAGCCGTTGACGACCGTGTGCAGCAGCAGCATGTAAAGCCCCACCAGCGCGGGGGCGTAGAACACCGCGGTCAGCCCCTCGGGCGGATACCAGTGCAAAACTAAAATGAAAAAGCTCGAGGACATGTAGCCCAAAAACACGCCCACGGCCACCAGCACGATGCCGATAACGCCCCAGCGCCGCGGCACCTCGCGCACGGGCTCGGAGCGGTGCTGCTCGTGAACTATGTCAAGGATGTTCGTCCGCCTGACGGAGCGCACACCCAGCGCAAGCGTCATCACGATTACGAACAGCGAAAACAGCGCCGAGAGGCTGTAGACCCTGTAGTCAAAGCGCAGCGCCATCTCCTGCGTGTCCACCAAAAACGTGCGCAGCAGGCTCCACAGCCCCCAGGCCAGCGGCATACCCAGCGCCGCGCCCAGCAGGCAGGAGACAATGCTCACGCCCGCTAATTCCCTGCATATAACGCCGCTTACCTGCGCGCGCGAGGCGCCGAGGGCTAAAAACACGCCCAGCTCCCGCGAGCGCTGACGCAGGAACAGCCCCGCCGCGTAGGTCGTGAACACCGCGCAGCCTATGACCGCCAGCACGAAAATCATCATAACCTGCTTGCGCGAGTCTCCGCCCTCGGGCAGGACGCTGAGGACCGTCGGCGAGCGCATGATGCCCACGTAGGCCGTTATCAGCAGCACGGAGAAAAAGCAGCAGCCGGCCAGCAGCGCGTACTGCCTCGCGTTGCGCCGCCGCAGCAGCGCGCAGACCTCGGAAAAGCTTTTCATAGCCGTCACTGCCTCCCCATTTCGCTGATTGAGGACAGCAGCGCGTCCTGAAAGGCCGTGCGCTCCTGCGCGCCCTTTTCCAGCGTGCGCCACACCACGCCGTCGCGCAGGATTATCACCCTGTCGCAGAAGGACGCGGCAAAGGAGTCGTGGGTGACCATGAAGATGGTGCTGCCCAGCTCCTTCTTGGCCTGCTCAAAGGTGCCGATAACCGCCCTGCTGGACTTGCTGTCGAGGTTGCCCGTCGGCTCGTCGGCTAAAATTACCAGCGGGCTGTTTATCAGCGCGCGGGCCACGGCCGTGCGCTGCTTCTCGCCGCCGGAAATTTCCGCCGGGTACTTGCCCCTTATCGCCGCGATGCCGAACACCTCGCACAGCTGCGCGGCGCGGCTCTCCGCGTCTGCGGACACGCTGCCGCCGATTATCGCCGGCAGAAGTATGTTCTGCTCAACCGTCAGCCCGTCGAGCAGGAGGAAGTCCTGAAAGACAAAGCCCAGCTCCCTGTTGCGCACCTCGGCCAGCTCGTCCTCGCCGAGCCGCGCAAGCTCCGTGCCGCCGAGCTTAATGCTGCCCGAATCGGCGGGTATGTAGCAGGAGATGCAGTTGAGCAGCGTCGTCTTGCCCGAGCCGGAGGGCCCCATCACGGCCACAAACTCCCCCTGCTCCACGTTCAGCGACACGCCCCTGAGCACCTCATAGGTGCTTTTTCCTACCTGATAGGATTTGTGCAGATTTTCAACCTTCAGCATAAAAATCATTCCTTTCCGCGGGCCGCACGGCCCCGTGCTTGTACCCTCATCGTAGCGCGCGGGGGAACGCAGTGCAAACGGCGGCGTAAAATACTGCGCGGAGAATGTAATTTTTTGCGTACCGGCGCCCTGCGATGTAACTTTCGGGCGCTTTGACGTAAAGTTCGGTTTTGAGCTTCAGCGTTTATGTGGTACAATGGCGGGGTATCATTCACGCAAAGGAGCCTGAAAAATGCTTCGTATAGGAATCTGTGACGACGCGCTGCCCGCGCGCATGTCGCTGCGCGCCGCACTCGAGCGGGCGCTGGAGCGGCGGCACTCGGACGCGGAGGTTTTCGAGTTTTCCGGCGGCGAGGGCCTGCTGCGCTGGCTGGACAGCCACGCGGGCGAGCTGGACCTGGTGTTTTTAGATATGGAAATGGGCCAGCTCGGCGGCATGGAGACCGCCCGACGCCTGCGCGCGCTCGACGAGACGCTTCAGCTCGTGTTCGTCACCGGCTACTCCGAGCATGTTTTCGACGGCTACGCGGTCGGCGCGCTCGGCTACCTGCTCAAGCCGCCGAAGCCGGAGCAGCTTGACGGCGTGCTTGAGCGCGCCTGCGCGGCGCTGTGCCGGGACGCGGACGCCGTTTTCGTCTGCCGCAGCGGAGAAACGCTCTACCGCATCCCGAAAAGGAACATACTCTACTTCGTCTCCGACCGCCGCCAGGTCAGGTGCGTGACCAACACCCGGGAGTATGTGTTCTACGCGAAATTAGACGAGGTCGAGCGCAGCGCCGGCGATGGCTTTGTGCGCATACATCAGCGCTATCTTGTCCGCGCGCAGGCGGTTGAGCGCATGGACGGCGCGCAGGTCTTTCTCGGTGATACGGCGCTTCCCGTCAGCCGCGAGAGGCGCGCCGCGGCGCTGGCCGCGCTGGCGCGTTCATATCTGGAGGACTGAAAGCATGCCTGAGCTTATCGCAGACTGGCTGGGCACCTTCGTCCGTCACCTCGGCTGGGCGTGGACCCTTCCGCTTTTCATAAGCGGGCTTTTCATATACAAAACCTGCTCCGCCTTCCTCGCCGTCAAGCCGCGGCGGGCCTGCCGCGCGGCGCTGTATCTTGTTTTTTCCGGCAGCACGGGCATGATAATCTGGGTCGGAGACAACAATCTGCTGTTGACCCTGCCGTTCTTCTTCGCCGCGGTCATGCTGTGCACGCGCGGGAACCTGCTCGGACGCCTGGCGCTGGCCTCAATCCTGTTCTGTCTTGTCATGTCCGTGTGCGCCATGATTGACACCTATCTCGGCAGCGTGCACAACCTGCGCGAACACTACGACCACGCCACGCGCTTTATGCGTCCCGCCGCCTTCGGCCTTATCTACCTTCTTTTCCGCCGCCGCCTGCCGGAGTCTCCGCCGCAGCTTCCGCCCCGGCTGTGGAGCCTTACGGCCGTGCTTGCGGCCATGCCCCTGTGCGCGCTGACGGCCGTGGTTGTTATTCCCTACGGCGCGAAGTACGACTCCGCGGCCGCCCTGAGCCTGACTCTCAGCCTTGGCTTAGCCGTGCTGCCCTTCGTGTTCCTGACCGCGCTTGCCCTTTTAGCGGCCGTACTGGTGCTTGACGGGCACGAGCGGCTTGAGCTCTCCGGACGCCTTGCCGAGCAGCGCGAGAGCTATTACCAGACGCTCCGGCGGCAGGAGCAGCAGGTACGCACCCTGCGGCATGACCTGCGAAACCACATCACGGCTCTGCGCGGCCTGCTTGAGCGCGGCGAGACCGGAAAGGCCATCGGCTATCTGGAACAGATAGCCGGCTCCCCCGCCATGGCAGGGGGAGCGCGCGTGTGCGAAAACGAGACGGCCAACGTGGTGCTCTCGGCCAAGCGCGAGGAGCTCGGCCGCCTGGGACTGACCGCCGACTTTTCCGTCTGTCTGCCCGAGCCGCTGCCAATCGCGGACACGGACCTGTGCGCCCTTCTCGGCAACGCGCTGGACAACGCCATGGAGGCGGCCTCGCGCTGCCGCGACAGGAAAATCACCCTTCGCTGCCGCGTGGACAAGGGGCTTTTCATGCTTCGCGTGGAAAATGCCGTGGACTGGGAGCTTCAGGACAGCCTGCAAACCACCAAGCCCGGGCGCGGCGAGCACGGCTTCGGCCTTGCCTGCATGCGCGAGATAGCCCAGCGCGGCGGCGGAAGCCTCGAAGCCCGCGCCACAGGCGGACGGTTTGAGCTGATAGCCTGCATCCCGGTGCCTGACAGCCCCGCCCGTCCCCATACCTGAGCGCAAAAAGCAGGCCGCCCCTTTTGGGCGGCCTGCTTTACGATATTTTTCTGTTATTTAACCGTTCCGTCGGCGTTGAACACCGGCAGGGGAGCCAGAGTGATGATATCGTCGCGCTTCTGCGCCTCGCCCTCGGCGAGGATGGCCATCCTTCCGGCCACTATCCCTCCGGCCTTCTCAACCAGCACCTCCATGGCGTGAAGCGACTCTCCCGTGGAGATAACGTCGTCGAGTATGAGCATCTTTTTGCCGCGAATCTGCTTTGCGTCCTCGGTGTCTATCACCAGCGTCTGCTCTCCGGCGGTGGTTATGGAGTTGACCTTCACCTCAAATACGCCCTGCATGTAGGCCTTTGCCTTCTTGCGCGCGAGGAAATATTTCTCCGCCCCGCTCTGGCGGGCCATCTCGTACAGCAGCGGTATAGCCTTGGCCTCGGGCGCTATCAGGTAGTCATACTCCGGAGCGCGCCGCAGCAGCTCCGCCGCGCAGTGGACCGTCAGCTCCACGTCTCCGAATATTACAAAAGCGCCAATGTATAAGTCGTCAGTTACCTTGCAGATAGGCAAATCGCGCTTTAGCCCGGCGATGTCCATCTCGTAAGTCATGGTTTTGCTTCCTCCTAAAATTTATATCAATCCCGTCAGTTACCAAAACGGCACAGCGCCTTAAGTTTAATATATTTTTCGCGGCAAATCAAGTACCTGCATGCAATTTTACCGCGCCGAAAGCAAAAATCGGGGTCTATATCACCACCGGCAGGCCGGTCAGGGACCTGCGCAGCATGTCCAGCGCGTGGCTGGCCGCGAGCTTGCGTATCTTCCCGCGGTCGTACTGCGGGCTCAGGCGCAGCTCGCGCACATGGGTGCTCTCCCCGTCGCACAGCGAGACGAACACGGTGCCGACAGCGTGGATGCCGTCGCTGTCCGGTCCCGCCACGCCGGTGACTCCCAGACCGAAGTCCGCGCCCAGCCTGGCGCGCACCTTCTCTGCAAGCTGCACGGCCACCTCGCGGCTGACGGCGCTTTTCTCGCGCAGCGTGTCCCCGTCCACACCCAGCAGGAGCATTTTCGCCTCGTTTGTGTACACCGTCACGCCTCCGAGAAAAACGCTCGACGCGCCCGGCAGGTCCGTCATTCGCTTGGCGATGAGCCCTCCGGTGCAGCTCTCGGCCGCGGCCAGGGTTTTGCCCTGAGCCCTGAGCAGGCCCAGCACGGTGTTTTCCAGCGTGTCCGTGTCCACGCCGTAAACGTACTCACCCAGCCTCCGGCGCACCTCGTCAATCACGGGGGCCATCATCTCCTCGGCCGCCTCACGGCTGGATGCCTTGGCGGTGACGCGCAGACGGACCTCAACCTCGCGCGCGTAGGGCGCGAGCGTGGGGTTTTCCAGCTCGTTCATCCTCTCGCGCAGCAGCGACTCGACGTAGCTCTCGCCCAGGCCGAACAGGTGGATGTTGTGGGAGTAAATCTGCTCGGCCGACAGCGAGCGCAGGTAGTCCAGCCCGCCGCGGCGCATCATGGTCAGACACTCCTTCGGCGGCCCGGGCAGGATCAGCACGTGCGTGTCCCGCGCGAAAAAGGCGCAGCCCGGCGCGGTGCCGCAGGTGTTGTAAAACGGCGTGCAGCCCACGGGCACCCAGGCCTGCTGCCGGTTGTTGTCCGTCATAATCAGCTTGCCACGGCGGAAATAATCCTCAATATCCCGCTCGGCCCGCTCGTCGAAGTAAAGCTCCAAGCCGAACTCGCGCGCCACCGTCTGCTTGGTCAGATCGTCGCAGGTCGGCCCCAGGCCGCCGGTGGTTATGATGATGTCCGCGCGCTGCCGCGCAATTTCCAGCGTCTCGGTCAGCCGCTCGGGGTTGTCCCCCACCACGCTGTGCCAGTAGACGTTTATCCCCAGCTCCGAGAGCATCACCGACAAATCCCGCGCGTTGGTGTTGACGATGTTGCCCAGCAGCAGCTCGGTCCCCACGGAAATAATCTCCGCGTTCATTGACTTTTCCCTCCTTCAGTCAGTCCCGACCTCTAAGCGAATACGCTCAATGCCGTTGAAAGCCTCCTCGACCAGCCCCTCCACGTCAAGCGCCTTCTCGCACTCCTCCGCCTCCGCGGCCGTGGGCCGCAGCTTCGGGTGCCGCGGGGTAAAGACGGTGCAGCAGTCCTCGTAGGGCAGTATCGAGGTCTCAAAGGTGCCTATCTTGCGCGCCAGCCTGACAATCTCCTCCTTGTCGAAGCCCACCAGCGGGCGCAGCACCGGCAGGGGGCTGACCGCCTCGGTCACTGCCATCGCGCTCATGGTCTGGCTGGCGCCCTGTCCTAAATTCTCGCCCGTCACCAGCGCGCCGCAGCCGTTGTACTCGGCGATGCGCGCGGCAATGCGCATCATGAACCGGCGCATGATTATCGTGAAGTACTCCTCGGGACACCTGTCGCGAATCTCCTCCTGAATGTGCGTGAAGGGCACAATCTCCAGCGTCTGCCGGCCGCACCATGCCGTGAGCTTTTGCGCCAGCTCGATGACCTTCTCCTTCGCCGCCTCGCTTGTGTAGGGGAAGGAGAAGAAGTGCACGGGAATCATGTGCACTCCGCGCTTGGCTATCATGTAGCTGGACACGGGGCTGTCTATCCCGCCGGAGAGCAGGGTCACCGCCCTGCCGTTGCAGCCCACCGGCATCCCCCCCGCGCCGGGCACGGGCCGCGCGTGGACGTAGGCGGCGTAGTCGCGCACCTCCACGTTGACGATAAGCTCGGGCTCGTGCACGTCAACCCTCGTGTCCGGAAACGCCTCGGCCAGCTCGCCGCCGACGTATTGGCTGAGCTGTATGCTCGTCATGGGAAAGCTCTTGTCGCTGCGCTTGGACTCGACCTTGAAGCTTTTCGCCGCGCGCATGTCCTCCGCCAGATACTCTACGGCCTTTTTCGCAATCGCGTCCCTGTCCTTTTCGCAGGCCGCCGCCCGCGTCAGGCTTATCACGCCGAACACGGTTTTGAGCGCGTCAAAGGCCCCGTCCATGTCGCAGCCGTCCTCCTGCGGCTCGACGTAGACCGTTGACTGCACCGCGTAGACGCGGAATTTCCCAAAGGGCCGCAGCCTCCGCACGGCGTTGGAAACAAGCCGCTGCTCGAAATTTTTCCTGTTTAAGCCCTTGAGGACGATCTCGCCCTGCTTGAGCAAAATTATGTCGTTCATATATATTCTTCCTTATGCGTAAATCCTCCGCTGCCTCGCAGAGTTTCGCCGCGGCGCGGCCTCTCATTTGACGCCTAAGCGTATGTACGGTACTGCACCGCCTCGGCTATGTGCTGTGGCTTTATGTCTCCCCCGCCGTCCAGGTCGGCTATGGTGCGCGCCACGCGCAGAATGCGGTCATAGCTGCGCGCGGTCAGACCCAGCGCGTCAAAGGCGCCGCGCATGAGCTCTCGGCAGGACTCGTCCAGCGCGCAGTATTTGTCAAGCTGCCCCTGCTCCATATACGCGTTGCACGAAACGCCGCTGCCGGCAAGGCGCGCGCTCTGAAGCTCCCGCGCCGCGTTGACTCGCTTTTTAATCTCCGCGGAAGCTTCCCCGTCGGGACGCCGGCTGAGCTCGTCGAAGTCCAGCGAGGGCACCTCCGCGAAAATGTCTATCCTGTCGAGCATCGGCCCCGACACGCGGCCCCTGTACTGCCGCACGGACAGCTCCGAGCAGCGGCAGCGGCCCGAGGGATGGCCGTACCAGCCGCATTTGCAGGGGTTCATCGCGCACACGAGCATGAAGCGGCTGGGAAATGTCAGCGTGCCGCCGGCGCGCGCGATGGTCACCCGTCCGTCCTCAATCGGCTGGCGCAGCACGTCGAGCGTGTCTCGCCCGAACTCGGGCAGCTCGTCTAAAAACAGCACGCCGTTGTGCGCAAGGCTTATCTCGCCCGGCCTCGGGAGAGAGCCGCCCCCGGACAGCGCCGCGGCGGATACCGTGTGGTGCGGCGAGCGGAAGGGACGCGC
>CATJWA010000153.1 GCA_949744025.1 uncultured Eubacteriales bacterium | reverse complement strand
TTTTCGCGCAGATGTTCGACGAGGATAAATAAATAAAAAAGCAGCACGGCCGGAGCCGTGCTGCTTTTGAGCGTGTCGAAAAAGTGGCTTTTACCACTTTTTCGAGATAGCCTCGCTGCGCTCTGCGCCTCTGTTGTCCGCCAAGGGCGGACAATTCGACGCTCGCTCCGCGCAAAGTGTTTTTATCCGACGTACACGCCGCCGGATAAAACAATTTAACTTTATTTCGCGCCTGCGGGCGCGAAACTCTACGAGGTTTTTTGACAGAAAAAAGCAGCACAGCCGGAGCCGTGCTGCTTTTCTTTCTGCGTATTTACGGTAAATTTCCTATATCCTCAATCAGCTCGTCCACCGACTCGCTTTTTGTGGCCCAGCTTGTGCATATGCGCACCACGTCGCGGCGCTCGTCCATGCGCTGCCAGTGGCTGAAAACGTATTTGCCCGACAGCTTTTTCAGCTGCTCATGTGTGAAGATTGCAAACTGCTGGTTCGTCGGCGAGTCGCAGAAAAGCGGAATGCCGTGCTGTATGAGCGCGGACTTAATCCGCATGGCCTGCGCCACCGCGTGCCCCGACATCTCATAATACAGTCCGTCGGCAAAGACCTCCTCAAACTGCACGCCCAGCAGCCGTCCCTTGGCAAGCATCGCGCCCCGCTGCTTCATCATGTACCGGAAGTCCCGCCCCAGCGCGCCGTTTGTTATCACAACCGCCTCGCCGAACAGCAGGCCCACCTTTGTTCCGCCTATGTAGAACACGTCGCAGTTTGCCGCTATATCCCGCATGGTCAGCTCGCCCGCGCTGCCCGCTATCGCGTATCCCAGGCGCGCGCCGTCTATGAAAAGCGGCAGCCCCAGCCCCTTGCAGGCGCTGTGCAGCAGCTCAAGCTCACGCTTGCTGTAAATCGTGCCGCACTCGGAGCTCTGGGAAATATACACCATGCCCGGCTGAACCGCGTGCTCGCGGCTGGCGTCGGCCATGTGCCGCTCCCACTCCCGGACCACCTGCCGCGCGCTTATCAGTCCAGCCTTGTCCGTCAGCGGCAGGACCTTATGGCCCGCGGCCTCAACCGCGCCGGTCTCATGGCAGGCGATGTGCCCTCCCGCGGCGCACAGCACACCCTGGTACGGTCGCAGTATGGAGGCGATAACCGTCATATTTGTCTGCGTCCCGCCCACCAGAAAATGCACCTGCGCGTCCGGCATGGCGCACTCGCGCCTTATCAGCTCCGCGGCGCGGCGGCAGTGCTCGTCCTCGCCGTAGCCGCACGTCTGCTCAAGGTTTGTCCGCTCGAGCGCCTTAAGTATTCTCGGGTGCGCGCCCTCGCAGTAATCGCTGTCAAATCTTATCATTTGTCCTCCTCTTGCCTGTATTCCCCCGCCAATCTGATATAGTCATATGACGATTCCGTAATTGCGCATATCTGCTCGTCCGTGACAGCGCGTATAACCCTGCCCGGCACACCGACGAGCATGGCCCCGTCCGGCACCTCGGCGTTCTCCTTCACCAGCGCGCCCGCGCCGATTAAGCAGTTTTTACCTATCACCGCCCCGCTGAGCACTGTCGCTCCCATGCCGATGAGCGTGTTGTTACCGACAACCGCGCTGTGAACTATCGCACCGTGCCCGACGGTCACGTTGTCGCCGATTTCAGTGGGGATATCCTTATCGCAGTGGAGCACCGCGTTGTCCTGTATCGAGCTGCCGCGTCCGATTTTTATGGGAGCGACGTCCCCGCGCAGCACGGCTCCGTACCATATCGAGCTGTCCGCGCCGACCTCCACATCCCCGATAAGCACCGCGGTCTCGGCTATAAAGGCATCACCGTCCACTCTCGGGACATTGCCTCTGTAAGCTTTTAACATTTCGATTCACCCTTTACCTGAACTTTATCCGCGGCCTGTAAAACTCAAAAATCACCGTGTCGGCGTAGTCCTCCGCGCTCCAGTCGCGGCTGGTCCAGCAGAATTTCATCGCGCCCATCGCGCCGCACAGCCTTGCCATGAGCGGCATTTTTCTGCCGCATACGCCGTAGGAAATAAACTGCGGCCGGCACAGGAAATTGCTCAGCAGATTAGACAGCGCAAAGGCCCGCGCGCGCCCAACTCCGCCAAGGCGCTTTGCCGGCGCGGACAGCTGTCCGCGCAGAATCTCCGGCGCGTTTTTGCGCCACCAGCGCAGGATAAGCGGGTTAAAGCTCTGCACGCATACCGGCCCTGAGTAGCATCGCAGCAGCTCGTATACGCGCTCGCAAAGCTGAGCGTCGTCCCCGCCGCTTTTGAGCTCAACTACCACGGGCACCTTGCCGTCGGCCGTCTCCAGCACCTCGGCCAGCAGCGGCATTGTCTCCTGCGTCTGGCCTAAACGCAGGCGCGCCAGCTCCGGCCAGTTCATTTCCTCAACCTTCCCCGGCTGGGAGCACATGCGCTGCGTGTCCTCATCGTGAAACACCACCAGCCGTCCGTCCCGCGTCAGACGCACGTCGCACTCAATGCCGTATCCGCCGTCCACCGCGGCGCGGAAGGCGCTCAGTGAGTTTTCCGCCACGCTGCCGTCGGTCCTGTGCAGACCCCTGTGGGCAATGTTTCGGCCCATAAACGGAGCCTTTTTGTTCTCCTCCGCCCTGCCCGGAGCCACGGCGTAAACCGCCAGCGCCGCAGCGGCAACGGCGGACGCAACAGGAAGCGCAATTTTCAGGCCCTTGTTCATCTGTTCTTCCTCCATATCCATAAACCGCCGCTCCCGGCCTGGGGAGCGTTGATTGTAAATTTGAGGATAAAATTATACCATACGCCGGCTTTAAGGTCAATTACCCCGCCGCCGATTTTTCACCCTAAGCTCAAATTTGACACGCCGGCGTCTTATGGTTTATACTCCCAGGTAAAAGCATCTGTCGAAAGGACGCGAAATCATGAAAAAAGCCCTGCCCTCCGTCATAATCTCGCTTGCGCTGCTGTGCGCCTGCGGCCATGCCGGCATTCCAGAAACCACCCCGCGCACGTGCGGGCAGTACGCGGACCGCCTCATTCCCTCGGACTCCTACGGCCGGCTCATCCCCTACGCGGGCCGTGTGTCGGACAATGATAAATGCCTGTCGCGCTGCGTATTTACCTACGGCCTTATGACCACGGACGGCACGGTGGTAACCGCCCCCATATACAGCAGCGTTTACGCTCCCGGCTATTACGACGGGGACGGCGTCCGGCAGACATATCCACTGCTCCTGCTCCGGCAGAGCGTCCCAGACGGCGGGGACGGACGCGGCGCCCTCGCCGTGGCCGCCTCGGACGGGAGCTGGTGCACCGGCCTCGACTACAGGGAATGCACCGCCAGCCCCGACGGACTTGTTCTCATCGGCGATGATAGCATGACGCTCATGGCCCCCGACGGCAGTATTGAGTGCGAGCTCAGCCGCGGGGACATGGGCCTGAGCCGTGACGGCTGGAAGGAGCTGCTTCTGCCCGAAAGCAGCTGCTTCTACAGCCTTCAGCGCCGCCGCTGCGGGGACTATGTCGTCATCTCCTGCGTGGAGAAGGACGACGGCGCTTACTACCGCTGCTACACTCTCTCCACCGGAGAGCTTACCGACATTTACAAATACTCCTTCTGGGATATGGGCGGCAGGGACCTGCCCGCCGACCTCGGCGCTGCCGTAGCCAACGCCTGGCCGCTTTACGACCGGCTTCTCGGCTGGGATGCGCCGTGCCTGCTCGAGTCGCTTCAGACCTTCGGCGAGGATGACGACCCCTCCCCCTGCGCCTGTCTGTACTTCCGCGGCGACGGCACGCCCCTGCCGGAGCTTACATACTGGACCTACAGCGCCGCGCCGCGCTCCCGCGTCACCGTCCTCGGCGGAATCATCGAGGTCATAGAGCCCCACCGCGCCAGCTACTATAATTTGGAGAGCATGGAATGCGTATTGCGGGTATGCTTTGACTGAAACAATTACAGCGGCCGAACGGCCGCTGTAATTGCGTAAGCGTCTATTTCCCCAGCTCCGCCAGAAGCTCGTCATAGCTCCAGCGGCCTGTGATATACTCGTATTCGCCCGCGTCGAAGGAGGCGAGCTCCTCGGCGCTTATCGCTACTCCGTCCGCAAAGCTGAGCCCGTTTTCGACGAATTCATACTCCTCCGGCAGGTCCGGCTCGCCGTTGCCGTTCACATCGTTGAAGTTTCGTGTAACTACAGAGGCCGTGACCTCAAGCGTGCCCTCGGTGCCTATGGCCATATAGGTCGTGTTCATAACGAGCCCTGCATAGTCGCTGTTGTAATTTCTCAGGCTGTTTTTTCCCGGGCAGTACTCATAGCCGTAGTTGCCCATAGCGCCGTACCCCCAGCAGTCCATGAGCGTGCAGACCTCTCCATCCCTGTAGGTATACAGGCTGACAAAATATCCGTCCATTCCCGCGGCGAGCTCCGGAATCTCGTCGCCGTCGAAATCTATAAGGTCATATTTCATGCCGCCGCCCTCCTGCGGCGGAAATTCCTGCTCGCACTGCGCGGCCGTTTCCATATACGCCTCACGCCAAGGCTCGGGCTCATGCGTTGGCTCGGGAACCGGCTCCGCAGTGGGCTCGGCACTGCCGCCCTCGGCACGGGGCGTTTCCGCCGGCTGTAAAGACGCGGGCGTGTTCTCCGGTACGGGCTCCGCCGGTGCCTGCGTCTTTGCGCAGGCGCTCAGCAGCAGCGCCGCAAGCAGAAATATCAGCGCCGTGGGCGCATAATTTTTTGTTTCATCCAATCTTTCCTCCCTGTTTTTCGTCTGCCGGTCTATTTTAGCACCGCCTTGCGCAGTTGACAAGATTCCGCGTCTTATTTTGGCATTTTGCCTCCGCGGCGAATAGAATGAATCAGCACTATGCCCCGTTCATAACAGGAAAGGATGGATAATTTTGAAAATATACGTTGTCGCAGGCGGCGACACCCTGTACAGCATCGCTCGCCGCTTCTCAGTTTCGATGGATGACCTTATATACGCCAACCAGCTTCAAAACCCCGCCGTGCTGTCTGTCGGCCAGGCCCTCGTCATCCCCGTTTCCGACACCCGGCACACCGTCTCACGCGGCGAAAGCCTTTACTCAATCGCGCGGCGCTACGGCGTCAGCGTCGAGGCGCTGCGTCGCGCCAACCCCTCGCTGGGCGCCTCCGGCCGAATTTACCCCGGCCAGGTGCTTACCATTCCGCTCGGCGGCGAAATCCTCGGCGAGATAGTCGTTGACGGCTACGCCAGCAATATATCGGAGAGCACTCTGCGCCAGTCCCTGCCCTATCTGACGTTTCTGTCCCCCTTCTCCTACCGCGCTGAGGGAAACGGCGCGGTCACGCCAAATTTCAACGTTGACGTGTCACTTGCCGAGGCCTATGACACCGCCGCGCTGATGGTGATAACCAATCTGAAGGAATCAGGCGGGTTTTCCAGCGACGCGGCCCACCAGCTTCTTACCGACCAGGCCTCGCAGGACAATTTTCTCGACAATATTCTCGCCACCCTGCGCGCCGGAGGTTACTACGGCGTGAGCCTTGATTTTGAGTATGTCTACCCCTTCGACCGCGGCAGCTTCAACCAGTTTCTCGCCCGCCTTGCCGACACGCTGCACGAAAACGGCTACATACTCGTAAGCGCGCTGGCACCCAAGCTCTCTGCCAATCAGCAGGGCTTTCTCTACGCCGCCCACGACTACGCCTTCCACGGCAGGACCTCGGACTACGTGGTGCTGATGACCTATGAATGGGGCTACACCTACGGCCCCGCAATGGCTGTCTCGCCGGTAAACATGGTGCGCCGCGTGCTTGACTACGCCGTTACGGAGATTCCCGCGGGCAAAATACTCATGGGCACGCCAAACTACGGCTACAACTGGACGCTCCCTTTCGTTCAGGGCTCGAAGGCCACCCCCGTGACAAACGTCGGCGCGGTAACCCTCGCCGGACAGGTCGGCGCGCGGATACAGTTCGACGAGGTGTCTCAGGCCCCCTTTTTCCGTTACTACGACGGCAGCGGCAAGCAGCATGAGGTCTGGTTCGAGGACGCGCGCAGCATACGCGCAAAGCTCCTGCTGGTGTACGAATACGGTCTTGCCGGAATAAGCTGGTGGAACCTCAACAGCCTGTTCCGCACAAATTTTCTGGTGCTTCAGTCCATGTACAGCGTGGAAAAGCTCAAATGAAAAAACGCGCAGTCACACTGCGCGCTTTTTCATTTACAGCGCCGCCTTCTAAGGCTTGCACCGCCCGCAGGGCTCATAGCCCTGCGCCGTGAGCATCTCGCGCGTGCCCGTGTACTCCTGCCGGTTATCCTCGCTTATGTCCTCTATGGACGGACAGTCGGGGTCGTGGAATTTCCCTGAGCCGGTGTTGAGCACATAGCTCATCTCCTCGCCGGCATATGCGCCGTCCGCCAACCGGCTGTCTCCCGTGGCATAGTCTATCTCAATCCCCGGCTGGATGTTGTAGCAGAACACGTTAAAGCACACGCCCTCGCCCTCGTCCTCAACCGACCAGCCCTCCATCTGCACGCCCTCGGCCACGAGATTATCCCCGTCAAACACCGGCGTGACACGGTAGAGCACGTGGTTTTCCGTCTCCTTGACATAGTCGCACACCATGTTCTCAAACGGCAGCATTCCCTGCACGTTCATATAGCGCGTTCCGGTTATCAGGTTTTTCTCGTTGGCGTTTTCTCCCGTGAGCTGAAAGCCTATAAGATGGCAGCGGTTATAAAGGCTTTTGCCGTCAACGATATCGTACTGCACGCTCTGCCAGCCGCTGGGCCTGACGTGGCTTATGCTCCCGCGCGACTCGGTCGGCATAAGGTCCGTGCCTATGCAGGCGATGGCGTAGCCGCAGCGGCCGAGCGAGTCCAGCTCGCTGTAATACTCATATGAGCTCGTCGTCCAGTCGTCCCGCGCAAAGCCCGGCACGTTTCCGTCCAGCTCCGTATACGCAGCGCCGGCATACTCCGGCAGAGCCTGCGTTTCCGCCGGCTGCGCCGCCTCCTGCGGCAGCTCCGGCGGCTGCTCCATTACGTACCACACCGCCGCGGCAATCAGCAGCACTATAAGCAGCACCCTGACATATTTGTTTATCTCTATCCTCATACGGCGTATATCTCCCTTGTAATCTTCTCATGGGACGAGCCGGCGAAGTCACGGCTCTCGGCAAGGCGCAGTCCGAAGTCCTCCGGCCGCACGTCCAGCCGCGTGTCGCTGGGATAGCCCCTGTTCCAGCGGTAAATAACAAGCCGCTCCACCCTGTCCATATATGGCTCGAGCGCGGCGTTCTCCACAAAGCAGACGTCACCCGCGCCGGCAGCGTCCAGAAAGTCGCCGCTTATCACGGCGGCGTCCCCCGCCCCGGCAAAAAGCGCGGCTGAAAACGGCGCGGCGCGCACCGGAGCGCCCCCCGCCAGCTCGAGCAGGTCGGCAATAAGCGCCCTGTCCCGGCTGAGCCTCCTGCCGTTAAAAAGCATCCCGCCCCTGTTGTCCACGCAAACTGCGGCCGTCATGCCTCCCCCTCCTTTTGTAAAGCGCTCGGCTTTCAGCGTATTTCTTCTCAATTTGACTCATACGGCTCCATCGCCTCGTGCAGCCGGTCTGTTATCGCCGCGGAAAAGAACCTGTCGGCGTGGGCGTGTATCGCGTCCATCACGTCCGCGGCCGAGGAGAGCTGTATCTTTCCGCCGCTGTACAGGTCCATGTCTAAAATAAAGCGCGTCTGCTTCTCCTGCACCGCCTGAACCGTCTCGCCGGTGCGTATGTTGCGCTTTATAAAGCCCGGCCCCGCGTGCAGCTTTATCGCGCAGCGCTCGTCAAGTCGCGTCTCCATATCCACGCTGCAACGCACCACATCGCCCTCGCGCGTCTCCTCCAGCGCCAGCGGACCGAGATACTGCGGCGCTATCAGCTCGCTCCAGCGGCAGCTCTCCAGACTCAGGCGCTCCCGGGAAAAGCCGTTTATATACCGCAGTCCGATGCGCTCAAAATACGCCGGACGGTAGACGCTGATAAAGTGCCCCAGCGGCTCGTCCAGCCAGCGGGCGAAGTCCGCCCAGCTTGTGTAGCGCACCGTGGACAGCGCGATGAAGCTGCGCGTAAGGCACAGCTTGTAAAGCCCGTCCTCCGAGAGAAAGATGTGGCTTTTCGCCCCCTGCTTTTCCTGCTCTACGGCATAGCGCGGATAGTCCTGCCGTACAAGCTCCTGAAAATCCGCGGGCTCGCGCGTGTCTATTGACAATATCGCCGGAAAGCGGAGCTGGCATATCATCTCCACAATCTGATTTTTCTCATACTGAATCCTTTTCCCCGAAAGCTCCATTTCAGCTCCACCCTTCTCCTATTCTACCGATTTGAGCGCCTCGGCCATGTTTATGCGCTCCAGCCTGAAATACATGAAAACGTCCACTATCACCGCGAACAGCAGCGTAAAGCCGAAGGCGTACAGATAGCTGACCGGAAATATGCGCGCACTGAAATACATCAAATCCACGCGAACCCGGCTGATTATGTACCTGTGCAGCAGCACGCCCGCGGGCAGTCCCGCCAGAGCGCCGAGCACCGTGAGCATCATGTTCTCGCGAAAGACGTAGCTTGACGACTCGTTCCGGTAAAAGCCGAGCACCTTTATCGTGGCAATCTCTCGTATGCGCTCGTTTATGTTTATGTTGGTCAGGTTGTACAGCACTATAAAGGCCAGCGCGCCTGAGCAGGCCACAATAAGCCAGACTATGTAATCCAGGCTCGACATCATGCCTCCTATCCGCTGGCGCATCTCCTGCGCCGAGCTCACGGCGCTCACACCGTCGTAATCAAGGATTTTCGCCGCCGTCTCGTTCACGCCGCGGCCGGGCGCGGGATTGGCCAGCACGGTTTTCAGCTCCGGCGCCTCGCCCCACTGCTGCGTGAGCGTTTCCATGGACACATAGATGTAGTTGTAGACATAGTTTTCAAAAATCCCGCTGACCGTGAGCGTGAGAGTATTCATGTCCTCGTCGCGCAGGGTTATGGTGTCTCCGGCCTTAAGGCCGAGAGTCTCGGCCAGATTTACGCAGATTACCGCCTCGCCCGTCTCCGGCCACGGCACTGCCCGGCCGTCAAAATGCAGGTCCACAAGCCCCTCGAGCCGGCCGGCCGCGGGCGCGACGACGTGGCTGAGCTTGGTCGTTCCGCCCACGTCAACGTCCATGTTCATGTCGCAGACGAGCTGAACATCCTCAAGCTCCCCTGCAAAATCCGCCTCAAATTCCGCAAGGCTCTGCCCGTCCTGCGCGTCTGCGAAGCTCACCGTGTACTCATACATGGATATCTCGCCGTACTGGAAGCCGACAACGTCCTTTATCGAGTCCCTTATGCCGTAGCCGGTCAGCAGCAGCGCGGTGCAGCCGCCTATTCCCAGCACCATCATGAAAAGGCGCTGGCGGTAACGGAAGATGTTGCGTATCGACACCTTGTACAGGAAACTCAGCCGCCTCCAGATAAAGCCCACGCGCTCAAGAAGCACGCGCCGGCCGCTTTTCGGCGGCTTGGGACGCAGCAGCTCGGCCGGAACGCCGCGCAGCTCGTGCCGGCAGGCCAGATATGTCGCGGCGCCCGACACGGCGAGATACGACAGCGTTGAAGCCGCGCCCAGCGGCAGGTTGAAATACGGTGTCATATCCCCCAGGCTGTACATAATCTGATATGTTTTCCAGATTACCGCCGGTATTGCGTACGAGCCGGCGAAAAAGCCCAGCGTGCAGCCGATAAGCGCCGCGCTGCCGGAATAGAGCATATAGCGCCCCATTATGCTGCCCGAGGAAAAGCCCAGGGCCTTGAGCACGCCTACCTGCGTGCGCTGCTCGTCCACCGCGCGCGTCATGGTGGTTATGCACACCAGCGCGGCCACAAGGAAGAAAAACAGCGGGAATATCTTGGATATTCCGGCGATAATG
>CATJWA010000152.1 GCA_949744025.1 uncultured Eubacteriales bacterium | reverse complement strand
ATTCATAACGTGGAGTACATTCGGCCTGCCGCTGCTACCATAGGCTTCCACCCGCGTCCACTCCAGCACACCCGCCTGATTTGTAAGGCTGGACAGCGGATGCCTGTTACATATCCAGTAGGCAATCACCATGCCGTCCGCGTCTGTCTCCACGCCCTGTACGATGCTGTGTACCCAGTGTCCCTTTACCTCGCAGGGGGTAAGCCGGTCGTACCCGTCTGGGGAACACACTCGGTCGGCCTCTATGATGCGCACCCGCAGCTCATAGGGCTGGCCCGGATGCTTCTTCATCGGTAGCAGAGCAAAAGCGTCTCCATTCATCAGGAAGGACAGGAACGCGAGCTGCTGGAGCTTGTAGAAGCTGTCCACCCGGTCGGCGTCACATACCGGCGTGTCCGCCCATAGGGAAAATTCCCGTAGTATTTGTGCTTGCAGGGCCTCCGCCTGTTCGTCGGTCAGCTTCAAATACTCCGCGTCGATTTGCGGGGATGGCATAAGCCCGCCCGCTACTACGTTCGTCCGCAGGGTTTTCAGTGACGCGGTGGCTACTGGGATTCCCATGTAGGCGTCTCTGGACCGCTGGCGCAGCACGTCAATGTTGTCCTCAATGTCCTCCTGGGCGCTTCCCCCGTGGTACATCCACCCGCGCATACCCTTCTTGGTCAGGTTCGCCCCGTAGTTCCCGTACCCGCTGTTGGCAAATTCCAAGGCCGTCCTTGCGGCTGCGCGCTTTACTGCCCGCATGGGGGAGACAGCGGCAATGCACCTGTCCAGGAAATTCATTCTTGCCATGTCGTCCTCGCAACCTCCATATCCTTCGCTGTGTCGTCGCAAAGTCCGCTCCGCTTAAAACGGCTGTTAGGCCATTTCTCGCTTTGCTCCCTTGCTCCTCCTTTCCCCAACGGGCCTTTCGGCCCGTCGGGGGCCCCGTGAATTTGTGGCCAAAGCTCACTCATTCCGGTTCTCGTCCTCTCCCCGCAAAACCCGCTTAGTCTCCGCCCAAGAGCCGCCCTGTCGGGCGGTTGGCGCCGACACGCGCCTGCGGGCCCAGCGCTGGGCTTTTGCGGGGTTCCCAGTTTCCCTACAGGTCACGGGGTACAAAGCGGTACGCCCTGTTCCGGCCCCTGCATTTTTCCTCCGCCTCTGCCTCGGCAAGCCGCCGCCCCCAGTATTCCATCTGTTCCCGTATCTGTTTCAGGTCCGCACGCGTCAGCATACGTGTCCCGATTTGATAGCTCTGCCCAGTCGCGACGGCCTCTTCCGCGTCCAACCAGGTTTGCAGCTTCTTTTCGCACAGTTTCTTGCTGAATACAGCCATTGCGTCCTCGCAAACTCCTTTCCGCTCCGCCCGGCTATTCGCCGTGCATCCGCTCCAATCCGTTCTCGTCCTCTCCCCGCAAAACCCGCTTAGTCTCCGCCCAAGAGCCGCCCTGTCGGGCGGTTGGCTCCGGCACGCGTCTGCGGGCGCAGCGCTGGGCTTGCGCGGGGCCCCATTATATTCCTCCACTAAGGACGCGGCGCCCCTTACGGCGCGTCCTTTGCTCCGTTCCCTGCTCCGGCTTTTGAAGCTGGGGATTATATATTTCCAGCGCGGCGGTCGCGTAGTTGCGCAGGTCCAGCGGCTCGTTGCGCTTGTATCCCTCGTCCCGCAGCACCCAGGAGACGGTCATTTTCCCCTT
>CATJWA010000151.1 GCA_949744025.1 uncultured Eubacteriales bacterium | reverse complement strand
CCCGCATGTCGATTTCGAGGGGCTCTACGCCACGGCACAGGACCACATCGAGTGGCTGCTGGGAGAGAACTGAACGAATTCAGTCACTAAAGCCCCCTGTGGTTGGCACTCCAACAGCAAAAATCACGCTAAAAGTCCTCCCCGTTTGGGGAGGACTTTAGCATATGCGTGGTATACTCAGCCGCCAAAAACGGCAATCAGGAAGCCGGCGGCTATGGCCGAGCCGATAACGCCGGCCACGTTCGGGCCCATGGCGTGCATAAGCAGGAAGTTCGACGGGTTGGCCTTCTGCCCCTCAACCTGGGACACCCGCGCCGCCATCGGCACTGCGGATACGCCTGCCGAACCGATAAGCGGGTTTACCTTGCCGCCGGAGAGCTTATACATAACCTTGCCTATCAGCAGTCCGCCCACGGTGGACAGCGCGAAGGCCACAAGTCCCAGGGCGATAATCATCAGGGTCTGCATGCTCAAAAAGCGCGAGGCAACGGTCGTCGCACCTACGCTTATGCCCAAAAACAGGGTCACGATGTTCATCAGCGAGTTCTGGGCCGTGTCGCTCAGGCGCTCGGTCACGCCCGTCTCACGCAGCAGGTTGCCGAACATGAGGCAGCCGACAAGGGGCGCGGTGGAGGGAATGAGCAGAATGACAAAGGTGGCCACAACAATGGGGAACACAATTTTCTCCGCCTTGGAGACCTCGCGGGCCTGCTCCATCTTAACCTTGCGCTCCTCCTCCGTGGTAAGCAAGCGCATGATAGGCGGCTGTATAAGCGGAATCAGCGCCATGTAGGAGTACGCGGCGATAGCAATGGGACCCAACAAATGCGGGGCCAATAGTCCCGTTGTATATATTGCCGTTGGCCCGTCGGCGCCTCCGATAATTCCTATCGAGCCCGCCTCCGGTCCTGTGAAGCCCATGCACACGGCGCCGAACATTGCCAGAAATACGCCGAGCTGTGCAGCGGCTCCCAGCAGCAGCGACGACGGGCGAGCAATCAGCGGGCCGAAATCCGTCATAGCTCCGACACCAATAAAGATAAGACATGGGTATATACCGGCCTTGACGCCGATATAGAGTATGTCAAGCAGTCCTCCATAGTGAATAATATCCGTGAAGGACAGCTCCGCGATTATCTCCGGTTCCTTCGCACCGGCAGGGAGATTGGCGAGATATTCCTCCACACTGATTTCCCTGCTGCTGTCGTCGGTAATCTCATAGAGTATGGCGTCGTTCGCTGCGTCATAGGGACAGCCGTAGACATAAGCGTCCCACATGGGCATGTGATACAGTCCCGCGCCGGGTATGTTCGTCAGCAGCGCGCCGAAAGCGATGCCGACGAGCAGCAGCGGCTCAAACTTTTTGTGAATGCCCAAGTACAGCAGCACGCAGGCCACGACAATCATCACCAGGTATTTCCAGCCTCCGGAGGACAGGAACCCGGCAAAGCCGGACTCATTGACCAGCTTGGACAGGGTTTGTAAGATATCCATACAGCCGCCTCCTTATGCCAGGATGAGCAGGGGCGCACCTGTGTCCACACTG
>CATJWA010000150.1 GCA_949744025.1 uncultured Eubacteriales bacterium | reverse complement strand
TCCCCTTCGACCAAAGAGGGGCCCTGCGGGGCCCCCTTTGGATTCCCCCTGAGGGGTAGGGTCTCGCCGCTACGCGGCGTCGCGCGGAGTTTGCAGTTCCGGAGGGAACACGGCGGCACTGACCACACCACCGCAGAAGCGGCAGCGGAAAGCTGTGCTGGCACTATAGACAAGTATCACCGGCAGAGCACCAACGGAGACGCTCTAAGAGGGGCATGGAAGATTCTTAAGGGGGGAAGGGGGAGTAGTCCCCCTTCCCCCTTAAGCGCGGCTTTGCCTTCTTCCCCGCGCAGGGAAAAAAGGTCGCCCCCGCGCCCGAGCCGCTGCAAGCGGCGACAAAGTACCCTTGGGGTGCAGGGGCGAAATTCCCCTGCGCCAAATGTAAAGAGCAAGCAGAACCTTAAGCAAAAATAAAAAATTTGAAAATTTTTATCTTTTGTTGCATCTGTTGCTGCTAAAAAATCCCCCTCGGGGCCTATAGGCAGAGAGACAAAAACCGGCGCGCGGGTTTCACTCCCCGCGCTCCGGCTTCAAAACAACTTATTTTTTCTCCTTCAGGCCCTGCGCATAGGCGCTCAGACGCTCGACCTTGCCGGCGCAGGCCTCCATGCTCTCGTCATGGACAAGCGCGTAGACCTTTATCTTCGGCTCCGTGCCCGAGGGGCGCACTATGAAGCTGCTGCCGTCCGACAGCTCAAAGTACAGCACATTGCTGCCCTTTATGTGCGTCTCGCCCACTACGCCGAGGTCCGCGACCGTCAGCGTGCCGGCCTGATAGTCGCGCATCATGGCGACCTTTATGCCGCCTATCTCCACAGGGAGCTCGGCGCGCAGGCGGGCCATGATGGCGCGCATGTCCGCAAGACCGTCCACTCCGGGCATGACGAGATTTATCGTCTTCTCCGCAAAGCAGCCGTACTTTTTGTACAGGCTCTCAAGCGCGTCACGCAGGGTCATGCCCTTGTCGTAATAGTGCGCGGCCATCTCCGCGACCATCATCGACGCCGTAACCGCGTCCTTGTCACGCACATAGTCGCCCATCATGTAGCCGTAGCTCTCCTCATAGGCGAAGATATACTTGTACTCGCCGCTGGCGTCCCACTCGGAGACCTTCTCGGCCATGAACTTAAAGCCGGTGAAGGTGCTCTCCATATGTACGCCGTTGGCCTGGCACACCGCGTCGGCCATGGAGGTTGTAACGATACTTTTGAGCGCCGCGGCGTTTTCCGGTAGTGTGCCGGCGGCCTTACGGGCATTTATCACATAGTC
>CATJWA010000149.1 GCA_949744025.1 uncultured Eubacteriales bacterium | reverse complement strand
CCTCGCCGTCCTCGGCGGGGAAGCCGAAGCCGCGCCCGAGCCGTCGCAGCCGGAGCCGGAGGACTATGACCCCATGGCCGAGATGCGCGAAATACTCGCTATGCTTTTGCCCTACGCGAATATAATGGCCATCTATTTCCTTGTGCTGTTCTACGGCCAGAGCGTGGGAAACTGCGTCATCATGGAAAAGACCTCCAGGCTCATGGATACCTTCCTTCTCTCGGTCCGCCCCGTGGAGCTGGTGCTGGGCAAGGTGCTGGCGCTGTGGGTCTCCAGCGCGGTGCAGGTGCTGCTGTTCATCGTCTCGCTGCTTGCCGGCTTCGGCGCGGGCACGGCGGCGGTGTACGCGCTCAATCCGAATACCGACATGCTGCTGATACAGTTTTTCCGCGCCTTTGCCGGCGTCTCGGGCCTGCTCTCGCCCGTGAGCTGCGTTCTGGCGGCGCTGATACTGCTCGCGGGCTTTCTCCTGTACTGCGCGCTCGCGGCCGTGGGCGGCTCGCTGGCCGGCAAGCCGGAGGAGCTGCAATCGGCGAATATGCTCTTTACGCTTATCCTTGTCGTCAGCTTTTTCTGCGCGCTGTACTCGGGGCTGAACGGCGCGGAGGGCTTCGGCTGGCTCGACGCGGTGCCGTTTACGGCCATACTCGTAACGCCCAGCCGCCTGCTGCTCGGCAGCGTGCCGCCGGTCATGGGCGCGGTGAGCCTGCTGCTGACTCTGGCGCTGGGAGCGCTTGCGGTGCTGCTGGCGGGGAAGGTGTATACTCTCATGGCCATGTACAAGGGTGAGGTGCCGAAGCCGGGTCAGGTAATCCGTATGCTCCGCGGGAGATATTAAACAGGCTTTAATACAAAATCCCCTTCTGCCCATAGCCCCACGGGAGCAAAAAACAGCAGCAACATATGCAACAAAGTTTTCCGCCGGTCCGAAAAAACTTTCGGGCCGGCTTTTTCTTGCCATTTCTGCCAAGCTGTGGCAAAATAGGGTCAAAGCTGAAAATGGAGTGAAATCCCATGAAACTGACCCGACGTATCCTGACCCTGCTTTTGGCCCTGCTGCTTGCACTGTGCGCGGCGGCGCCCGCCCTGGCGCTGGCCCCGCCAATAAAGACACAGGCCACAATCATGTTCACCCACGACATGCACTCCCACTTTCTGCCGGCCGTGGACGAGACCGGCAGTGAGTACGGCGGCTGCGCCCGGCTGAAAACCGCCATCGACTCCGTGCGGGCGGAAAATCCCGACGCCATACTGGTGGACGGCGGCGACTTTTCCATGGGCTCGCTGTTCCAGACCGCCTACTCCTCCTCGGCCCTTGAGCTGCGCGTGATGGGCGCGCTGGGCTATGACGCGGCAACCTTCGGCAACCATGAGTTTGACTACCGCGCCGCCGGTCTGGCCTCGATGCTCAATGCCGCCGCGGACAGCGGCGACCCTATCCCGGCGATTGTGGAGTGCAACTACCTGCTCCCCAACAGGGAGGGGGATTACGGCGCTCTGGGCGACGCCTTCGAGCGCGTGGGCGTCGCGCCCTACCTTCTGCTTGAGCGCGGCGGAGTCTGGTATGCCATAACCGGAGTCATGGGCCTGGACTCGGACGAGTGCGCCCCCATGTCGGGCATGGTCCTTGCCGACCGCTTTGAAAGAACCCAGCAGGCCGTGGACGCGGCCAGGGCCGAGTGTGTGGAGAAAAACGGCGCCCAGCCGCTGGTTGTCTGCCTGTCCCACTCCGGCACCGACGCCGGCGGGAAGGGCGAGGACTACGAGCTTGCGCGGAAGGTCAGGGGCATCCACCTCATTGTCTCCGGCCATACCCACAGCACCCTGCCCGAGCCCATAGAGGTTGGCGGAACCTGGATAGTCTCCGCGGGCGAGTATTCCAAAAATCTCGGTGTCGCCACCATGACATGGTATGACGGGGACGAGGCTCCCTTCCTGTCCGATTACCGCCTTATCCCCATTGACGGCAGTCTGCCCGACGACCCCGAAATCGCCGCTCTGGTGGAGCGGTACAAAAAAGAGGTGGACGAAAACTACCTTGCCCGCTTCGGCCTGAGCTTTGACCAGGTGCTGGCCCATAACCCCTATTCCTTTGAAAGCGTGGACGAGGTTTATGCCTCCCGGCACGACTCCGCCCTCGGCAGCCTGCTGTCCGATGCCTACAGATGGGCGGCAGAGGAAGCCACGGGCGAGCGTGTGGACCTGGCCCTGACCGCCTCGGGCGTGATACGCGAGTCCTTCGCCGTGGGAGACATCACCGTGTCCGACGTGTTCAACGCCGCCTCTCTCGGCATCGGCGCTGACGGCGTGCCGGGCTATCCGCTCATAGCGGTGTACCTCACGGGCGCGGACGTAAAAAACGCCATAGAGGTGGACGCCTCGGTCTCCGAGCTCATGCCCGCGGCGCGGCTTTACTACTCGGGAGCGGAGGCCGAGTACAACACCAGACGCATGTTTTTCAACAGGACGCTCAGCGCGCGCCTTTCCCGACCGGACGGCACGCTTGAGGAAATAGACAACGATAAGCTCTACCGCGTGGTCACGGGCCTGTACTGCGGCCAGATGCTCGGCGCGGCGGAGTCCTCCTCCTTCGGCCTGCTCACCATCACGGCCAGGGACGCGAACGGCACGCCCATCGACATGGACCGCTTAGAGGACTACATAGTCCACGACGCGGAGGGAAACGAGGTCAAGGAGTGGTACGCCATCGCCTCCTACCTCCGGGCCATGGGCGGCGAGGTGGACGAAAAATACGCCGGACCCGACGGCCGAAAGACGGTGATATCAAGCTGGCGTCCGGATAAGCTGCTGAAAAATCCAAATAAGTTTACACTGATTGCCGCGGCCGCGGTTTTGCTCATGCTCGCGCTTGCCGCTGTTGTTGTCCGCGCGCTCGTCCGGCGGAGAAAAAAGCGTGCCGCCGGAGGAAAGGGCAAAAAATAAGCGTACGGGGAATCACGCTTCCCGCGTCCGGCATTTACAATCTCATCATCTTCGTGTATAATGCCGGTAAGAAACGATATCAGGGAGGAATTTTGCCATGTTTTGCCACAAATGCGGCACGCAAATAACGGAGGAAGCCGCTTTCTGCCACAAGTGCGGTGCAAGGCTGATTGTTGACAGCCCCGTTGTACAGGAGGAGCCTGCGTCCATGCCCGCACGGGAGGAGCCTGTCTCCACGCCCGTTCAGGAGACGCCGCAGCCCGACCGGGGAACACCGGAGGCACAGCCAAAAAAGAAATCGAAGCTGCCCCTGATTCTCGGCGGGATAGCCGCCCTTGTCCTCGTTGTCGTACTCATTGCAGCCGGCGGCAATAAGGACGATTCCCTTCCCAGCAGCCGCGCTTCTAACGGCGGTGAGGAACAGCCCGCCGTGGATTATCTGACCTACACAAACGAGGAGGAGGGCATTTCCTTTAAGTATCCGAGCTTTTGGGAAGAAGGGGCGCTTTCCGAGGCGGGCGTGTATTTCTCGGATGAGCGCCTGACTATGATTACATACCTGTTGGCCCCGACCGTAGACGGCCCCAAGCTCCCCATTATGAACGTCCGTAAGGCTCCGGTCACTCAGGAAGTGATTAACGAAATATTCTCGGCCACGTTATCCACGATCCAGACCGAAGGCAACATGCTGGTTACGGATATTGAGGATGTTGCCATTAACGAGCTGCCCGCCCGCAGGTTTACGCTTTCCACAAAAACAGACGACGGCGGCGACACGCTCTGCATCCGCTATGTGTATTTCATAAATTCCTTTCAGTACCGGATAGAGTTCTATTCCTCTGCCGAGTCTCTGGAAAGCATCGAGGGCTTTATTGAGGATATTATAGACAGCTATGCCGTCACCGCGGGCACCTCCGGACTTGAACCCGCCGCCGAGCCGTCCCCGGACTTGCCGGCTGCCCGTTTCCCGCTTGCCACCTCCACCGACGCGCAAAAGCTGTTTGACGAGTGGGCCGCGGCTCACCCGATGGTAGGGACCTGCCATTTAGATTTGATTTCCGATGACAGCACTGACAGCAGCGGGGAAAAGGCCTTTCTGTTTACGCTGGAAACAGAAGGCATGGGAATGTTCAATATGACTATCCGCAAATCCGACGGGTATATGGAGTACATAAGCAAGCTTGATAGCATGAGCCTTGACGGCTGGTATGAGGAGTGGTACGCAGATGAACCCGCCGCCGCTGACGGCCCCGCGAGCGGCGCACCTGATACCCCGTGCTACAACGGAACGCCGCTTATGGACTTTTTTGATTACTCTCCCGAGGAGATATACGCTGTTTTGGGCCAGCCTGACTATGGCACTCCCGTGACAGGCGAGCTGCTGTACGGCGGAACGGAATTTTTCGGCTATGACGATATCGGCTTTGAGCTTTACTCGGGAGCCGTGTCAACCATCAGGGCAAGCGCCGGCTGCGTGACGTTTAACGGCAGCACGCTGGACAAGACCCGTGCGGAGATCATCGGGCTGATTGGTGAGGCGTTTTACGAGGACAGCTTCCACGATGACTCGGGGGAATTTGGGGATTACTATTTCATGCAGTTTCTTTACGGCGGCGGCGGGACCATAATCCAAGTGGAATTTCCCGATGCCGGCAGCGCGGCGGATATCATTCAGATTTTCCGGTATACGGACGGTATCTGAAGCATGCTCCAGCATGGCCGGCTAAGGCCGTCGGAGCTTGGCCGGGCGGCTGTGTCCATGCCTTAATAAAAAAAGACAAGCAAGAATAGACGCGGGACACGCTGACGGGCGTGTCCCGCGTTCATTTTGCACCATACCGGCGCATATAGTTAAGCAGTATTATGGTTTGGAGTGGTGCATTTGAAATCCGATATTGAACGGCGTGCCGTAGAGCTTGCGGAGTACATACTTGAGAATAAAACTACCGTCAGGGCGGCCGCCAAACATTTTGGGGTGAGCAAGTCCACCGTACATAAAGACCTTACCGAGCGTCTTGAATTGATAAACAGGCCCCTGTTCCTCCGTGTCAAGGAGATATTGGAGGTAAACAAGGCTGAGCGGCATATTCGCGGAGGCATTGCCACGCGCATAAAGTACAAGGGGAGCAGATGAGCTCCCCTTGTGGAAAGAAGCTGTCAGAGGTAAAGCCGCTGACAGCTTCTTAATTTTGGGCTGTTGGCAAAGCAGACGGCCGGCGCCGGAGCTTTTTCAATACCCTCAGTAGTGGTACTTCTTCCGCTTCACGGCAAGGAACAGCGCCGCAAAGCCGGCCGCCACGGCCTCGGCCACGACTATGGAGGCCCAGATGCCGTCAATACCCCACACCAGCGGCAGCAGAAGCACCGCCGCTATCTGGAACACCAGCGTGCGCAGGAAGGATATCAGCGCCGAGGTCAGCCCGTCGTTGAGAGCGGTGAAAAAGCCCGAGCCGTAAATTGCCATGCCTGCGAACAGGAACGACAGCGAGAAGATGTGAAACGCCCGCACGGTCAGCTCCAGCAAAGCCGCGTCGTAGCCGACAAAGATTTTCGCCAGAGGAGCGGCCAGCAGATAGCCGGCAGCGAGCATGCACACGGAAAATGCCGCGATTATCCTCAGTCCCTTGTGAAGCAGGCCGCGCAGCTCCGCGTGGTTGCGCGCGCCGAAATGAAAGCTGACCACAGGTGCGGTGCCGTTGGAATAGCCGATGAAGGCGGACAGGAAAATGAGGTTGACGTACATCAGCACGCCGTAGGCTGCCACGCCGTCCTCGCCGGCGTATTTTATAAGCTGCATGTTGTACAGCATGTTCACCAGAGACATGGATATGTTGCTCATAAGCTCGCTCGAGCCGTTGGCGCAGACCTTGAGCAGCGCGCGGCCGTCAAAGCGGGTTTTGCCAAGGCGCAGCAGGCTGGAGTTTTTCCTCGCAAAGTACAGCAGCGGCAGCACCCCGCCGACAAGCTCACTGGCAGCCGTGGCCACAGCCGCTCCGACAAGCCCGAAGCGAAACACGGCGACCAGCAGCGCGTCGAGCGCCATGTTTGTCACGCCCGCGGCCACGGATACGGCCAGCGCGAGGTTGGGCTTTGCCGCGGTGATGCAGAAGCTGGCAAAAGCAAACTGAAGATTATAGGCCGGAAGGGACACGAGAATAATGCGCCCGTACAGCACGCAGTCGTGCAGCATTTCTCCGTCCGCCCCGAGCAGCCGGGCGACGTCCGGCAGAAATATAAAGGCAAACACAGCTATCACCGCGCTGCACACTGCCGGCGTGTAGACAAACAGCGAGAAATACTCGTTCGCCTTTTTGGAGTTCCCCTCGCCGAGCGTCTTTGCTATGAGCGCGCTGCCGCCCGCGCCGAACATGCAGCCGAGCGTGGCGAGTATCATCAGAAAAGGTATGATGAGGTTCACGGCGGCGAAGGGCGTTTTGCCCACGAAGTTTGAGACAAAGAAGCCGTCCACCACGCCGTATATCGACGTGAAAATCATCATGATTATAGACGGCAGGGAAAAACGCAGAAGCTTTTTATAGTCAAAGCTGTCTGAAAGCTGGATTTTCATATT
>CATJWA010000148.1 GCA_949744025.1 uncultured Eubacteriales bacterium | reverse complement strand
ATCGAAGAAGCTGCGGACGGGATACTGGCGGTTTTGTCTCTGGATGTTGTACAGTATACGGACTGCCGCTTAAACCGTCTGATTGGCATGGCGGATGACATAGGGATAGTGACGGGAATCAGGAACCGAGACGTGACGCTGTATCTGCGTTATAATGTTCTTGCCGTTTACCGCGGCGACACCAGGATTTTCCCTGAGCTTCTGGATGAATAGAATTTGCCCCCGCCGCGAAAGCGGCGGGGGCTTTTTTTATTCCTGCGGATATTCGTGGTCCTTCCAGTACCACCATTTCAGCTTTTCCGGCTCATGCTCCGCATTTTCGGCAAAGTACACTGCGCAGCGAAAGACGTACAGCATACAGCGGTCGTCGGTGAAGCCCTTGCGGAGATTGTGGCGGGCATAGAGCTCCTCAGGATCGCACCCGCGCAGGGCGGCAACCTCGCTTATGCCGATGTTTATCAAGTCCTGCTCAATGCTCGACCCCACGCCGGGGATTTTCCTCAATTCGCCCATTTGCCGCCGCCTCCTTTGCTTACCTGAGCCCATTATATCATCCCGCGCGCCCCTGCGCAATATTGATATATGGACATTTGCCATGATTTGTAGTATACTATATTCTCATATTCAGAACCACAGCTTTTGCAGAGGTAATGAAATGGCTTATCTGACTTTGATTTTTCCAGTCGCGGCGCTGGGCTTTCTCGCGCTGGTGTTTTCCGAGTACCTTCCGGTGATGCAGCTTGAGGGCAAGCCGGCGGAGGGCGAGCGGCGCTTTTCGCGGCGGGATACGGCGGCTGTGACGATAATCACGCTTGCTTACGCCGCGGCCGCCTTTGTCAACCTCGGAGTGAATACCGCGCCGCAGACCTTCTGCCGCTTTACCGAGCGCGGGCAGTACGCTCTGATTGAGCTCGACGAGCCGCGGGAGATAGGCGCGCTGATGTACTACTCGGGGCTTTACTCAGGCTCCTACCGCCTGCAATTTTCCGCCGACGGCGAGAACTGGACCGACCAGACGGCGATGAAGCAGGAGCATGGCGACCTGTTCAAGTGGCAGTACGCCGAGCTGGCGGAGGACAACGGACCCGTGCGCTTTGTGCGCATTATTGCCGCGGAGGAGCTCTGGCTGGGTGAAATTGCGCTTTACGGCGCGGACGGCGCGAGGATTGCGCCCTCCCGCCTGAGCTGCGACGAGGGCTGCCGCACGCTGATTGACGAGCAGGACACTGTGCCGGACGAGCCGTACTACCTCAACAGCGCGTACTTCGACGAGATTTACCACGCGCGTACGGCTTTTGAAAACGTCCAGGAGGTCTCCCCCTACGAGGTCAGCCACCCGCCGCTGGGCAAGCTTATAATCTCGCTGGGCGTGCGTCTGTTCGGCATGACGCCCTTCGGCTGGCGCTTTATGGGCACGCTTTTCGGCGTACTGATGCTTCCGGTGATGTATGTTTTTCTCAAAAAGCTCTTTGGCAAAGTCTCCGTCGCGGCCTGCTGCACGGCCGTGTTCGCCTTTGACTTCATGCACTTTACACAGACGCGCATCGCCACCATAGACACCTACGCGGTGTTTTTCATCCTGCTGATGTACCTTTTCATGTACATGTATCTGACAGCAGAGCGCGGGGCAAAGCAGCCGCGGAGGGCCTGGCTGCCGTATCTGGCGCTGGCGGGCCTGAGCTTCGGCCTGGGCGCGGCGAGCAAGTGGACGTGCATCTATGCCGGCGCGGGCCTGGGCCTTATCTGGCTGGGCGACAGGGTTTACCGCGGGGTGAAGCTCTGCCGGACGGGGAAAAAGTGGCGCTATATTTACGAGACGGCGGAGAACATACTCTGGTGCCTGCTGTTTTTCGTCGCAGTGCCCTGCCTTGTCTACTATCTGAGCTACTACCCCTACGGCAAGGCCGTCGGGCTGAGCGGCATAAGCATGTATTTCAAGCGCGAATATCTTGACATCGTGCTGGAAAATCAGACCTTCATGTTTACCTACCACGCCGGAGTTGACGCCACGCACCCGTATTCCTCGAGCTGGTACCAGTGGCTGGCTGACGCGCGGCCTATACTCTACTACCTGAAATACTTCGACGACGGCACGAAGTCGTCCTTCGGCGCGTTTGTCAATCCCCTGCTGTGCTGGGGCGGGCTTGCCGCAATGCTGTGCGCGGGCTTCGCGGCCTTCCGCCGCAGGGACGGGAGGGCGGCGTTTATCGTGCTGGGCTATCTGGCGCAGCTTTTGCCCTGGGTGCTGGTGCCGCGGATAACCTTCGAGTACCACTACTTCCCCTGCACCGTGTTTTTAGTGCTCGGGCTCGGATATGTGTTTTCGCACCTGCGCGACTGCGGGGGGAGGCGCTGGCCGCTGTACAGCTTCACGGCGGTGAGCCTTGTGCTGTTCGCGGCGTTTTATCCGGTGCTGTCGGGGCTGCGTGTGCCGCAGTGGTACAGCCATAATCTGCTCGCGTGGTTTCCGAGCTGGCCGTTTTAAAAGTCAAATTCAAGGACGCGAAGCGGCCTTGAATTTGAGGGGATTCGCTGTGCTTCGCGCTTTACATTGCCGCCGCGCGCTGCGCGTAAAGTGTTTTTTCCGGCGGCGTGTACGTCGGAAAAAACGATTTCAAATTTTTCGCGGCATCCGCGCCGCGGACAGCTCTGCATAAAGAATTTGTAAGCGGCAAAGCCGCTGACAAATTCTAATATCTACGAGGTTTTTACAAAAAAATATTTTCATTACGGAGGTAAAACACAATGATTGCAATAGGATCTGACCACGGGGGATATCAGCTCAAGCAGTACATCATGAAATGCCTGAGCGAGGAGGGTGTGGAGTACAAGGACTTCGGGACCTACTCCGAGGAGAGCTGCGACTATCCGGTATACGCCGAGGCGGTCAGCCGCGCGGTGGTTTCGGGCGAGTGCGAACGGGGTATACTCATATGCGGCACCGGTATCGGCATCTCGATTGCCGCGAACAAGATAAAGGGTATCCGCGCGGCCAACTGCGCGGACTGCTACAGCGCCGAGTACACCCGCCGGCACAACGACGCGAACGTGCTGGCTCTCGGCGCGCGCACTGTCGGCAGCGGACTGGCGATGAAGATAGTGGACACCTTCCTGTCCGCCTCCTTCGAGGGCGGACGCCACGCGCAGCGCGTGGAGATGATACGCGAGCTTGAAAGCAGGGGATGAGCCCCGCGTCTTGGACGGAGAATATGACACAGGAGACTTTTGCAAATGGGCAGACCCAAAACAGTATACAGGGGCAGACGCAAATATAACTGGCTTGTGACGCTTTTGCTGTTCGTGCTGGCTTTCCTGCTAATCGGCGCCGTCTGGCTGTTCAGCTACATGCAGCAGTTCGTTGTGTACGAAAAGGACGGGCTGAGCCTTGTGCTGCCCTATATGCGCGACGGCGGCGGGCCCTTTGCTCCCAGCACGGATGAGCCCGACGACGATTTTGAGCGCCCCGAGGTGGACGCGGAGATTGTCGTTGACGAGGCGGGCTTTGACGACATGGACCTGACGGTGGGAGAGGGCATGGCGGCAATCAGGGCGCGGTATGTGCCTGCGGCGGCGGTGACCGCCGACCAGCTTACGTACCTTGCCGCCAGCCTTGAGGCGGAGAACCAGAACGCCATGGTGATACAGCTCAAGACCCATGACGGGCATCTCAGCTATTACAGCGGAGTGGGTCTGACCGATTCCTACAGCGTGAACGGAACGGAGGATATCCGCAAGGCCGTGGAGCAGATGAAGGGGCAGGGGGTATACCTCGTGGCCGAGCTTGCCACGCTCATGGACGACGCGATGGCCCTGCGCAACTCCCCGCTGGCGCTCAAGGACAGCGGAGGTCAGGTTATTACCGACAGCGGCGGAAGCTGGCTCGACCCCTACAACCGCGGCACGAGGCAGTACATCACCGACATAATGACCGAGCTGGCCGGCATGGGCTTTGACGAGGTGCTGCTGACCGGTATCGCCCATCCGCGCGCGGAGGATATAGTCTATTCTCAGGAGATGACCAGCTCTCCGAGCATTGCAAGCAGCGTGTCAACCTTTGCGCTTCGTATGTGCGAGACGGCTCACGAGCTGGGAATGAAGTGCTCGGTGCTGTGTCAGATAGCGGAGCTGCGTATGGGAACAGGCGAGGAAATAGGCCAGAGCCCTGAGCTGCTGTTCTCGCTTTTTGACAGAGTGTACCTGTTCACGGACCAGGAGCATCTCGGCTCGGACGTAAACGCCCTGGGCGGCGCGCCGGGCGCGGACGGGGCCGAGCGCATAGTGCCGATAACCATAGGATGGACTCCGGACCGCAGCAGCTACGCCGTGCAGTAGTCAAGCAAGAGACACTTCGGCGCGGCGAACCCGTTTTTGAAAGACCGGCAAAGCCGCTTTTCGACGTCAGGAGAGGTACATAGATATGTTTATTGATTTTCAGAGCATAAGCAACGCGCGCGAGCTCGGCGGGATGAAAACCGTGGACGGACGCCGTGTGAAGAAGGGCGTTCTGCTGCGCACGGCGGAGCTGGACAGGGTATCGCGCGGGGACATGGCGGAGCTGACGGGGAAATACGCCGTCCGGCACGTGGTCGATTTCCGCGACCCGAGCGAGACGGAGCGCAAGCCCGACCTTGAGATACCGGGGGCGAAATACCGCCACATTCCCGTGCTGCCGGACCTTCCGTACAAAAGCAGGGCGATTGACCTGACGCCGCAGGAGGTATTTGAGCAGTTTATGCTTATGTACCGCGTTATGGCCGAGGACAGGTTCTGTATGCGGGCATGGGAGCAGTTTTTCCGCGTGCTGCTCGAGGCCAAGGGGGAGACGGTGCTCTGGCACTGCGTTCAGGGAAAGGACCGCACGGGAATCGCGGCGCTTTTACTGCTTACGGCGCTGGGCGTATCCCCGGACGACGCTCGCGAGGATTATTTTCTTACCAATATTTCCCTTGGCCGCGAGTATGAGCAGCTTGAGAAAAGCGGCGCGGACGCCCGCGAGCTGGCGTTTATGAAGGTGGTGCTGTATGTGTTTCCCGAGTGTCTGGACGAGTTTATGTCCGGTGTCCGCAGCCTGTGCGGGGACCTCGACGGGTATCTGCGAAAGGCGCTCGGATTGACAACCGGAGAGATAGACCTCCTGCGGGAGTATTATACGCAGCAGGCATGAAAAGAAGCCGCCCGAAAGGGCGGCTTCTTTTCATTTCAGCAGCATATCCAGCGTCTCAAACAGCTTTTCAATGTCTATCGGTTTGGCAACATGGCCGTTCATGCCGCATTTCAGGGCGGTCTGGCGGTCCTCCTCGAAAGCGTTGGCTGTCATGGCCAGAATGGGAATGGAGGCCAGGGCCTTGTCGGGCAGCGCGCGAATCTGCTTTGTGGCAGAGTAGCCGTCCATAACAGGCATCTGCACATCCATGAGCACAAGACTGTAGTAACCCGGCTCGGAGGCGCTGAGCATGTCAACGGCTATCTGGCCGTTGGAGGCAACCTCGGTGGTAAAGCCGGCCTCCTGAAGTATCACCGTGGCAATCTCCTGGTTGAGCTCATTGTCCTCGGCCAGCAGTATGCGTCCGGAACGTATCGGCTCATGGGTCTCGGAGCTTTTGACATTGTCCTCGCCGGCTGTGACCACGGAATTGAGACAGCTTCGCAGCTCGGAGAGGAACAGCGGCTTGCTGCAAAAGGCCGTTACGCCCGCCTGGCGGGCCTCCTCCTCGATATCTGACCAGTCGTAGGCGGTCAGCACGATTATCGGCACTTCGTCTCCCGTTTCCATGCGTATTCTGCGCGCAACCTCCACGCCGTTCATATCGGGCATGAGCCAGTCGATAAGGTAAACGCTGTAATTGTCGTTTCGCATTTTTGCCTGCCGCGTGCGCAGCACGGCCTCGCGGCCGGAAAGCGTCCACTCCGCGCGCAGGCCAATCTGCTGGAGCATGTATGACACGCTGTCGCAGGTGTTGAAGTCGTCGTCCACTACCAGAGCACGGCAGTTTTTGAGCTGAGGTATGACTACCGGCTCCCTGGGCTCGGAGCCGAGACGGAAGGTCAGGTGGACGGTAAACTCCGTGCCCACGCCCTGCTCGCTTTTTACGTCGATGCTGCCGTTCATCATCTCGACTATGTTCTTGGTTATCGACATGCCGAGGCCCGTGCCCTGTATGCCGCTTATTGTGGAGTTGCGCTCGCGCTCGAAGGGCTCGAAGATGTGCTCGACAAAGTCCTTGCTCATGCCGATGCCCGTGTCGCGGATGCAGAAGTCGAAATTGGCGAAGCCGACGGGAGCGCCGGGCTTCTCAATAATTCTCACGCTGACGATTCCGCCGGCGCCGGTGTATTTTATCGAGTTGCTCAGCAGATTGAGCAGTATCTGGTTGAGGCGGAGCTTGTCGCAGTATATCTCCTCGTCGTACACGTCCACCGTGTCGATAAACAGCTCAAGCTGCTTGGCCGCGATATCCGCCTGGACAATGCTGCGCAGGCCGTGGAGAATGTCCGGCAGGCGGCAGAGCGCCTCCTCAAGATGCATCTTGCCGCTTTCGATACGGCTCATGTCCAGCACGTCGTTTATCAGGCTGACAAGGTGGTTGCCGGAGGTGAGAATCTTTTTCAGATACTCCTCGACCAGCTCCGACTGCTCAAGGTGGGTCAGCGCCAGGGTGGTGAAGCCTACTATGGCGTTCATGGGAGTGCGTATATCGTGGGACATGTTCGACAGGAAGGTGCTCTTGGCCCTGCTGGCGCGGTTGGCCTGGTACAGCGCGTCCTCAAGCAGGTTTTTCTTTTCCATCTCGGCGCGCGTTTCATCGTCAACATTGTGGAAGCCGAGCACGACGCTGCGGCCGCGGCTCCAGTCTCCGGTGCGCACGGCCTTGAGCCGGAAGTATTTCATTTCTCCGCAGCACAGCGTGCGGTAGTTGACGGCGTAAACGCTCTTGCTGTCAAGCTCGCGCTCCAGTCCGCCCTCGGTAAACAGGGCGGTCAGCATCTGCCTGTCGTCGGCATAGACGCAGGAGTTTATGTAGCTGCCCATGCATTCGCCGATGCTCAGCTCGCCTTCAAAGGTGGAGTCAAGTATGCCAGCGGGGCATTCGCCGCGGCGAAGGGCGTGGCCGCGGCCTGAGTTGAGGTCAAAAACGCACACGAGGCTGTAGTCCACGGTCAGCGCGTGCAGCAGCTCGGAATGGCGGCGTTCGTTTTCCTTGCGCTCGGTCTGCTCGCGCAGCTTCTGCGCGGTGCAGTCGAGCAGGAAGCGCTGGTAAAACAGCTCGCCGTTTTCCTCGATGAGCTTGAAGCTGCCCGTGACATGCAGAGTGCGCCCGTCAGGGTGCTTGACCCTGTATTCACATCCGGCGCTGTCGCCGGGCTTTTTCAGCGACATTATGCGCTCGAGCATCATTTCCCTGTCGTCATCGACGACGGTGCCCGCAACCATGAAGAAGCCGTCGCGCGTCATCTCCTCCTTTGAGGCGTAGCCGAGGATATTCAGCGCGGCCTGATTGACGCGGATAATGCGCGAGCCGTCGAGCGTGTGGCAGATTATGCCGCAGTCGAGGGAGGTGAATATGGTTTCCATCACCTGGTTCTGGCGCAGCAGCTCGAGCTCATACGCGTGCTCCTGCGTCTTGTCTATCGCAACGCCCACGGTGCCCATGACGCTGCCGTCAAGGTCGTACAGCGGGGATTTGTAGGTGGTCAGAAGGCGCTTTCCCTCGCCGGTGCTTATAATCTCCTCCGAGACGCAGGTTTCCCTGTGCTCCATCACTATGCGCTCGGATTCTATGCAGGCGGGGTCGTCCTCCTCCACGTTCCAGATATAGGCGTGACGGCGGCCCTGAACGTCGTGCTTGGCCTTGCCGACGGTTTCGCAAAAGCTGTCGTTGACCTTTTCGTGCACACCGTCCTTGTCCTTGTACCATATAAGGCTGGGGATGCTGTTTATTGTCGATTCAAGGTACTGAGAGGTCTGCCATGCTTCACAGCGCGCGGTATACTGGCGCTGCCAGCGCGTGAAGCGGAAGCGAAGCTCCGCGTCTGTCATCGGCGCCTTCCATATGTCATGTACAGCGTCGAGCATTTCCGGCGGCAGGGAGAAGCTGTCCTCATCAGTCAAAAGAATAAGCTGCGCGCCTTCACGCGTGCAGTCGAGCAGGTCGGACAGGGACTGCTTCGCGTTATCCTTTCCGACGGCGGCGAAAATCACGTCCGCGCGCGAGCACGGCTCGGGTTCTGGGTGTCCGCTCTCGTCAAAGGCGTAGTCAAACCGCTCAGGGGGCGTCATCTGCTTTATAGCCTCGAATGCCTGACTCCCGCGTCCGATTAAATAAAATTGAACATGGCAGTGATACATGGACAAATCCTCCCAATAGACGGTTAAATACATTCAGTGTATATTTTATCAGAAACTCCACCGCGATGTCAACAACCTGCGTCCAATTTTATCAGGACTGAAGGGGTGAACGGCGGCTGTTTTGGGTAAGGTCGGATTTTGTCGAGACAGGAGGGCTTCGGTTCCCGAAAAAAATTGCTCCGGGTGGTGTGAATTTATGAATGTTGACTATTGATTTTTGCGGTGTTTTTGATAAAATTTTCTTTGGCACTCATGCTTTTGAGCTGCTGAAAATAAAGGGAAAGAACAGGGAGGAAAATTTTATAATGAAAAACGTGAAAAAGCTTCTTGCGCTTATGCTTGCGCTTGCGCTCGTCTTTGCGCTGACGGCCTGCGGCTCCGAGCCCAAGGGCAACGTAACCCCCAGCGACAACACCACCCCGAGCGCCGCTCCTGCGGACGACAAGACGGAGTCTACGCCCGAGCCCACTGTCGAGCCGGCGCCGGAGGACGATGTCGAGCTCGGTTCCATGACCGGCGGAGTTTATAAGAACGACTTCGTGGGAATAAGCTGCACTATGGATGATAACTGGACCTACTACTCCGAGGAGGAGATACTCGCGCTCAACGGTCTGGTAGCCGACTCCACGGACGACGAGGAGCTTGCCGAGCAGCTTCGTGACAGCGATTCCTTCTATGACATGATGGCCGAGAACGGCGAGACCCTTGAGAACGTGAACATAGTCCTGGAGAATCTCGGACTGATTTACGGCAACACTATGGATGCCAGCGGCTACATAGACGTTGCTCTGGAGAACCTCGAGTCTCAGATGAAGTCTATGGGCATGAACGTAACCTCCTGCGAGAAGGTATCGTTTGACTTCTGCGGCAAGGAGACCGACGGCATCTACATCACCAGCTCCATGGCAGTCGAGGGCATGGAGATTGAGGTGTTCCAGCGCATGGCCTGCGTCAAGGCCGGCACCTACATGTGCGTCATCACCGCCTGCTCCTACTTCGAGGACACCACGATGGATGTGCTCAACCTGTTCTCCGCGGCGTAAGATAAGCGAGAAAAATCCGCCCCAATCGGGGCGGATTTTTTTTGCATAAAAAGGGCGGGGCCGCTTTCTACAGCTCGAGCAGAACTGTACGGCCGGCATCCAGCGTTTTTTTCAGGTCTATTATCCTCTGATTCTCCGAGCCGCGGAAGGCGAGGCTGATATTTTTCCTCTCCTCCACAAACTCGCCGTCAACGAGCACGTCGATAAGGCTCAGCAGCTCGTCCGTGACTTCGCAGCGGGCGCGGCTGTCACTCAGCAGGTCGGTTTCAAGCGTGTAGCCGGTGTAGCACCAGACGTTTTTGCCCGGGCGCTCGGCGCGCACGCGGCGCAGAAGCGGCAGCAGCGCGCGCTGGTTCTCCGGCTCCATCGGCTCCCCGCCGAGGAGAGTCAGCCCGTCGATGTAGT
>CATJWA010000147.1 GCA_949744025.1 uncultured Eubacteriales bacterium | reverse complement strand
GAGCGCCGTCCCCGCTCCGGAGCCGGACGCGCCGCTCGTGCCGGACTTCCGCGTGATAGGCGAGGCGATGAATACCTACATAATCGTGGAGTGGAACGACTCGCTCCTGCTCATAGACAAGCACGCGGCCCACGAGCGCATGATTTTCGACGCGCTCAGGGAAAAGCCCGGCGAGGTGATGAGCCAGAACCTCATCATGCCCGTGACCTTTTCACCCGGCGCCGGAGACGTTGAGCTTATCCTTGGCAATCTGCCGCTTCTGCGCTCCGCCGGCTTTGAGATAGAGCCCTACGGCCAGGAGAGTGTGATAATCCGCGCCGTACCCGCGGACACGGACGGCGACGAGCGCGCGCTTTTGGAGGAGCTGTGCGAAAAGCTCCGCCGCGGCCGCGGCCTGGACGAGCGGCGCGACGCGGTGCTGCATACAATAGCCTGCAAGGCCGCGATAAAGGCCGGCTGGCGCACGGACGAGCGCGAGCGCCGCGTGATAGCGGAAAAGGTCCTCTCCGGCCAGGTCCGCTACTGTCCCCACGGCCGCCCCGTGTGCGTAAAAATCACCCACAAGGAGCTGGACAAGCAATTTAAGAGAATCAACTGAGAGACCACGGATTTTTATACGAAGGGAGTGTGTTGATGGACCGCTCACTTACCGGAGGCAGCGAGTGGAGGAAAATCCTGCTGTTTTCCCTGCCGATAATGGCGGGACAGCTTCTCCAGCAGCTTTACAATACGGTTGACGGCATCGTCGTCGGCAACTTCATATCCTCCGACGCGCTTGCCGCGGTGGGGAGCTGCGCGACGCTGACTATGGTGTTCATCGCGCTGGCGCTTGGCATGTCCAACGGCAGCGGCATCGTCGTGGCGCAGCTTTTCGGCGCGCGAAAAACGGACGAGCTTCGCCGCACCGCCTCCACCGCGCTTATCATGCTCTTTGCCCTGGGCGTGTTTTTCTCCGTGCTGGGCTTTTTCAGCGCGGACTTCATCATGGACGAAATACTGCGCATCAGCGAGCCGGAGATAAACGGCCCCGCCGCGGTGTACTTCCGCATCTATTCCCTCGGCCTGCTGTTCCAGTTTATCTATAACGCCGCGGCCGCCATACTCCGCTCGGTCGGCGACAGCCGCGCCACGCTGTACTTTCTGCTGGTGTCCACCGTTATCAATATGGTGCTGGACCTGGTTTTTGTGTATGTGTTTTCCTGGGGCGTGGCGGGCGCCGCCTGGGCCACGGTCATCGCGCAGGCGGCCTGCGCGCTTGTCAGCCTTGCCTACATGTCCCGCCGGTATGACTATCTGCGCTTCACGCCCCGCCAGCTCGCTTTCGACGGGGAAAAGTTCGCCCTGTGCCTTAAAATGGGCATACCGACCTCGATGCAGCAGCTCGTCATCTCCTGCGGCAATCTGCTTTTGCAGCGCCTTGTCAACAGCTTCGGCCCCGTAACCATGTCGGCCTACACCGTGGGCGTGCGCTTTGACCACTATATGGGCGTGCCCGTGATGGGCTTCTGCAGCGGAATATCCGCCTTCGCGGGACAGAATATCGGCGCCGGCAAGCCCGAGCGCGTAAAGCGCGGACTCAGGCAGACGATAATCATGGACCTTATCTTTGTCGCGGTGCTCTCCGTGCTCATCTACGCGCTTGCCGAGCCGCTGTCCCGGCTTTTCGGCGTAGACGGCGCGATACTGGACCAGTCCGTGGAGTTTCTGCGCTTCATGGCGCTGGCTTTTCCTGTTTTCGCCTTTTATCTTCCGATAAACGGAGCCATGCAGGGCAGCGGCGACCCTCGCGGCGCGCTTTTGTCGTCCATGAGCGCGCTTGTCGCCAAGGTTGCGGGAGCCTACGGCATGGTGTACCTGCTGGACATGGGCTACGCCTCCTGCTGGCGCTGCAACGCCATCGGCTGGACCGCCGCGCTTATCGTGGCGTCGCTGCGCTTTGCCTCGGGCCGCTGGCGGCGCGGCAGTATTGTACATGAAACGGAGGAATAAGCAATGCGCCATAACTTTTTCGCCCTCATAAGCCGCATGCGCTGTATCACGCGCTGGAGCCTGATGCGAAACAGCGTGCCCGAGAACGTCCAGGAGCACAGCCACATGACCGCGGTCATCGCCCACGCCCTCGGCCTTATCCGGCGGGACGTTTTCGGCCGTGACTGCGACGCGAACGCTCTGGCCGCGATTGCGCTGTACCACGACGCGTCGGAGATTTTCACGGGGGACCTGCCCACGCCGGTAAAGTACCACAGCCGCGGCCTGCGCGCGGCCTACGGCGAGGTCGAGCGCATAGCGGTCGAAAAGCTGCTGGCCACGCTTCCCGAGGCGCTGCGCCCGGCCTACGCAGGGCTTTTAACCGCCGAGCGGGATCCTGAGCGCTACGAGCTTGTCAAGGCCGCGGACAAGCTCTCGGCCTATATCAAGTGCGTCGAGGAGCGGAAGGCGGGAAATCTCGAGTTCCTGTCCGCCGAGACCTCGACCCGCGAGAAACTCTTGAAAAGCCCGCTGCCGGAGGTGCGGTATTTTATGGAGCATTTCATCCCCGCGTTCGAGAGCAATCTTGACGAGCTGGGTATGATGGAGGAGGAACGCTGAGCATGGAAAAAGCAAAAATAGCGCGCATAAACCAGCTTGCCCGTCTGGCGAAGGAGCGGGAGCTCACGCCCATGGAGCTGGCCGAGCGCGCCGAGCTCCGCCGCGAGTATATTGACGACTGGCGCGCCGGAGCCATAGCGGCGCTTGAGAGCGTGCGCATAGTCGAGCCCGACGGCAGCGTACATCCGCTTGAGAAAAAGTACGGAGGGAAAAATGAAGAAGAATAAAGGAATCATTTACGTCCTGGGCCACAAGAACCCGGACACCGACTCGATAGTCTCGGCCATGGCCTATGCCGCGCTGAGAAACGCTCTTGGCGACAGCGAGTACAAAGCCGGCCGCCTGGGCCTTGTCAGCGACGAGACCAAGCTTGTGCTCGAGCGCTTCGGCTTTGAGCCGCCGGAGTTTGTTCAGGACCTGCGCGCGCAGCTTCGCGATTTGGACTACGACACGCCGCCGTGCCTGAACAAGGGAGCCACCGTCTCCCGCGCGTGGACCCTGCTGCACTCGGACGAGAGCATCGGCGTGCTGCCCGTGATAAATGACGACGGCACGCTCTACGGCATGGCCTCGATAGGCGACGTGGCGACCTATAACATGGAGTCGTGCGAGGACCCGTATCTGCACGAGGTGCCGCTGTTCAACCTGCTGGGGGCCATCGAGGGCAAGGTCCGGAACAAGGCCGGCCGCGGCGCGGAGGTGGACAGCATCAAGGGCGAGGTGCTCATCGCCCTGCCCCAGAGCCGCGAAAATCTCCTGTTTTCCAACCGCGACAGCATTGTCATCTGCGGCGAGCAGCCGGAGATGGTGCGCCGCGCGCTGGATATCGGGGTCAACTGCGTCATAGTCTGCCAGGCCGAGCTGGACCAGTCGATATATGAGATACCGACCGAGACGTGCATCATCTCCACGCCCATGGGCCCCGTGCGCACGGCGCGGATGCTCTATCAGGCCACGCAGATGTCCAAGCTGTGCGCCGGGCAGGACCCCGTAAAGTTTCACCTTGACGACTATGTTGACGACGTGCGCGCCGCCATGCTCAAAAGCCGCTACCGCAGCTATCCAATACTTGACGAAAACGAGCGGGTTGCAGGCACTCTCTCCCGCTATCACATTCTCCATCACCGCAAAAAGCAGGTCGTGCTCGTGGACCACAACGAGCTCTCCCAGTCGGTAAACGGGCTTGACCAGGCGGAGATAATCGGGATAATCGACCACCACCGCCTTGCCGACATACAGACCGCCAATCCGGTCTTTGTGCGCAATGAGCCCGTGGGCAGCACGACGACGATAATCGCGGCGATGTATCAGGCCCGCGGGGTGATGCCGTCCGAGCGCATGGCGGGACTCATGGCCGCGGCGATACTCTCCGACACTGTCATCTTCAAGTCGCCCACCTGCACTCAGCTTGACCGCGAGATAGCCGCGCGCCTGGCCCGGATAGCCAACGTCTCGCTCGAGGAGCTTGGCAGGGAGATTTTCTCCGCGTCCTATGGAGACAGCAAGCCGGTTGCCGAGCTTGTCGGGTCCGACCTCAAGCAGTTCCATATAGCCGGCCATACTCTGGCGGTCAGCCAGATAACCTGCGTTGACTCAGACGCCATGCTCGACCGTCAGGACGAGTTCATGGAGTATCTGGAGGAGCTGCGTGTAAAAAACAGCTACGAGTTTGCCGTCCTCATGGTCACGGATATACTGCGCGAGGGCTCGCTCCTGCTGTGCGCGGGCAGCAGCGAGGCCATTCATCAGGCGTTCAACGTCCCCGGCGGGGACAACGCCTTTTTCCTTCCGGGCGTCATCTCAAGAAAGAAGCAGGTAATCCCCATGCTCTCCGCCATCTGGGGCTGATAAAAAGCCCTTTCTGTCCATACCCCCACCGCCCCCCAAAAACAGCAGCAACATATGCAACAAAAAATTAAAAACCCCCAAAAAACAGGGGCCGTCCATTCCGGACGGCCCCTCAGCCTGTCAAAAAAGCTTCTTATACAAAAGCGCGCGGCAGCCCGCCTGTGTCCTCCGCCTTGCCGTGCCTCCTTTTTCCGATTCTCAAGCGCTCGGCAATAATTGAAAATTCCGCGTGCTGCGCACGCCGCGCTTGGCGCGTCATGCCGCCTCATGCAAAATCCAACGCGCCTGCGGCGGCCGGTGAACGCCCGCTTACCACCGTGAAAGCGGCGGCTCCCGGCAAGCCCGCGGGCGCTTCAGCTCGGCAAAGCAGAATTTTCCGGTGCTCCGCCGCGGCCGGCGGCTTCACCCGAGCTCCGTCACCCCCGTCAGCTTTCCCGCTTCGTCGTACACGGCCCGCACCGCCATGCCGCCCTCGTCCGCCGACTCAAACGTAAACACGCCGCCGTCGGGCCTCTCGTCGGCAAAGCGGCTGACCAAATGTCCGTTCAGGTACACATTCCCCGCGCCGCTGGCCCCCTCGGCCTCGGCGTAGCTGATTCCAAACGCCGCGTACTTCTCAAAAAGCTCCGCAAAGGTCATGCCGCCCGGCCCTCCGCTGCCCTCGGCTGCGGCGCTGATCTCCGTGCCCGGCTCGCCCGTGCCCTCCGTGCCCGCGCCCTGCTCCACAGTCGCGGGCTCAACCTCCCGCAGCCCCGTCAGCCTGCCGTTTTCGTACACAGCCTCAAGGTCCAGCGCCCCAGCTTCGAGGTCCGTGCCGTTGATGTTGTTGGCAATCCACACCTGCTCCACGCTGTCGAACAGGCTGTGCACCGCCCTGCCGTCATAGCTCATGCTCAGCTCGCCCGTGGTGGGGTGCGTCCTCCAGCTCAGACCGAAGGGCGCGTACCTTTCCAGCAGCTTTCCGGTCTCCTCCGCCGACTCGGCTGTGAGCTGCCGGAAAAATGTGTCCGCCGCCGTCGCGGCCAGCTCGGGACTGGCGGAAATGCGCGCGTCAAACAGGGACTGGCTGCGCTTTTTCAGCCGCAGCAGCGGCCCGAACGGGTCGTAGCTGCCGTTGCCGTTGTCCGCGCGCTGCCGCACGGCGTAGAGGTCAAGCTCTCCCGTCAGCTCGCGGTCGGCGTACTCAAGGCGCGTTGCCCACGCCCCGTCCTCAAGCTCCGCGCCGTCAAGGAAGTAGCGCACGCGCTCGCCGTTATACAGCAGCGCCTTCTGCGCCTCGTCCCAGGCAAGGCCGAAGCTCTCGTACTCGGCAAAGTCCGCCGCGCAGGGCTCGCTCTCATTCGTGCCCAGCAGCCGGTCGTAGGGGTTCTCCATGAGCATGGTGTCCTCGGAGCCGTCCACGGTTTTGCTCACCTTTACGCCGCGGCCTATCTCCGCCAAAATCTCCTCGTACCAGGCGATGGCCTTGTCAATCTCATACTGGGTCCAGACAAACTCGCCCCTGCCTCCGGTCCAGCCCTTTTCGCCCAGCATGGACTGAAGCTCGACCTTCTCGTTTTCCAGCCAGGCAGCGTACTCGTCGTAGGTCCACCACTCCACGTCCGTCTCCGGATACGCGGCGCGGAAATCCGCCTCGCTGAGGAAGGTTTTGCCGTTGTCCTCGCTGTACCAGGTCTGGCCATCCGCGTCCGTGTAGGACAGCACCGTGTCCGCGGCGCCCGAGGACAGGTAGGTTCCGGCGAGCACGCCGGCGTCCTGGTGGGAGCGTATGAGCCACCGGCCGCCGCGGCGCTCAAGAGTCAGCACGCAGCCCTCTCTCAACGCGCCGGGCTCGCTCCACAGCCGCGCGGTGTCGCCGTTCACCTCGCCTCCGGAGCAGTTGAACACGCCGGGGCCGAAGTCACTGGTGAAGGTGTAGTAGGAGCCGTACTCCGGCAGATAGCAGACCCCGCTTTTGTCGGCGATGTCGTCAAGAGTTATGCCCGCCCATTTTTCCAGCGCGGCGTTGATATTTTCTTCCCGTATCCGGTGCACCGGCACCAGCATGGTTTCCGGCGTGAGGGTCTGCGCGGAGTCCTTAAAGATAAAGTCCGGCAGCGCGGACAGCGCCGCGAACTCCTCCGTGTCGGCGTCCGTCAGGCACTCATCCGAGGGGAAGTAGCGCAGAAACTCCTGAAAATCCAGCTGACGCGGGTCGTCGTAGAGGCTGGTGAAAAAGCAGCTGACCTCGTTGGCGTGGCCGACAGTGCCTCCGCCCTCCGCCGGCTCCGTCACTATGGGCGCGAACGCCTCGTTGACCCGCGCTATCTCCTTTTCCGTCAGCGGGCGCGCCCCGCTGCCGGGCGCGGCCGAGGTCGCGAACACCGTCGTCACACCCGCTAACAGTCCCGCGGCGACAAGCAGCGCCGCGGCCGATGTCTTTTTAATTTTCATAATCGCAGTAATCCTTTCTTCCACAGCGCTTTTCCCAAAGCCGCTGTAGAGCGGGGCCGGACCGTCTCCGGAGCCGGCCATGCGGATTAAAGCCATGGCGTAGGCTGATTTTGCCTCGTGCCCGAAGCGGCGCAGCACTGCCTCGTCACAGGCAAGCTCAATGTCCCTGTTCACCAGCACGTACATGCACCAGGTCAACGGATTGAACCAATGGACGCACACCGCCGCGGTGAGCAGGAGCTTTGCCAGTGCGTCGAAGTGCCGCACGTGGACGTACTCGTGCTCGAGCACGTACTTCGCGCTCTCCGTCTCGTCCCAGTCAAAGTCACGGGGCAGGAGAATCACGGGGCGCAGCACGCCGTAGGTCAGCGGCGCACCCACGCGGTCGGACTGCCGCAGGGTCAGGCGGCGGCGGAGCGGATGGGCCTTTAGCCAGCGGCGGGCACATTCGCTCTCCAGAGGCAGGGACTGGGCGAAGTGCCTCCGGCAGCGCAGGTAGGCCATGGCGAAGAACACCGCGCAGCACAAGGCGCCCAGCAGCCACACCGCCAGCCAGGGGTCAATACTCAGCGTCGTGGCCGGACCAAAGTCCGCCGCGTGCGCGCT
>CATJWA010000146.1 GCA_949744025.1 uncultured Eubacteriales bacterium | reverse complement strand
GATCCCAATGGGTTTTAGAGTCTATATAGCAAAGATTACTTTTACTACTCTTATTGACCATTTCACAAGTTTGTATGCCGGAAGGGCACTGGTTTTAAGTATACCAACTTATAAAACTTGAGCTTCTTAGAGCCTGTTGAGCATATCAACGCGCGCGCCCTGACGGCGTATTTTCCGCCAATCTGCGTTGCGCGGCCTTGAAATACATCCAGTATTCCTTCGGCCTCGCGTCTTGATTGGCAAAAAATCCGCTTGCCAATCCGCACACGTTGAGATACTCAACAGGCTCTAACTCAATCAATAAGGCAACAGAAGTTGCCAACCGCCTGTCGCGGTTTTGCGGCATTCGACCCGGCTGTCCGTATGGCCTTGGCCGGCCTTTTAAAAACCGGCGGTCGTATATCTTGCTTCGGAAAGACTCTTTCCAAGTTGAGACGGGAAGTATTTTATCAGGAATTATTTCATATGTCAATTATGAAATGTGACATTTTCACGAATATTCACGTATTTTGCGGATGTGAAAAAGGGAGACGGGGTTTTTCGCCGTGCATCTTACGAAAAAAACGGTGAGGTTTCGGTGACATCCGCGGCGTCAAGGGCCTCGGCGGGAATTTCTATGGCTTCAACCGCGTCAAAATCGCTCAGCGTAACGGAAACTGTCAGCCTGTCCAGAGAGACGTCGGGAAAAATATCGCCGCTGCCCCTGAGTATTTTTTCCACAAGCGCGGCCATAATGCCGCTCATGTCCAGCTCATAGCGCACGGGCAGGGAGCTTTTGGCGTCTATCCATATGCTGTAGGGCATCTCGCCCAGTCCGGAGAGCATTTCGCGGGCCTGCTCGCCGCTTATGCCGAGCAGGGAAAGCTGGGTATAGGCGCCGGAGGAGTCCATGATTTCATCGATTGCCCCGCCGCTTACCACACAGTCATAGCGTGTGGCCTTCGCGCCGTTAAGCTCCTCGCTTCCGGCCTCGGTCACGCTGGCAAAGCCGGACAGGTATTTATCCATATTCGCGCGGACGTCGTACTGCTCAAGCTCTCCGAGACCGTCGAGCTCCTCTCTGATCCAGTCGCCGTACATATTCATGTAGGCGGCGTACCCGTCCTCAGTCTGCGCGGCGTACATGATGTAGTCCACGCTGCCAACCTCGCTCATTTCCAGATTTATATCCATTTTAAGCGTGAGCGGGTCGGTTACGCACTCGGCGCGGCAGACGGTTGCCACGGATATGGCCGCGTCCCCGACGGTCATTTGAATGTCCATGTCCATATCGTAGCGGAAGCTTTTGACCTGAGCAAGCCTGCTCTGCGCCATGGCAAGCTCCCGCTCGGGGCTGGGAGGAGTGCAGGCCGCAAGGCTCAGCAGTGATACCAGGGCCGCGAGCAAAGCGAGTACGCGGTTGAAGCGTTTCATATTCCCTTTTCTCCTTTATATTTTTACAGAGGAATCTGAATACAGCAATTATACCCGCCGGCCGGGACACTGTCAATCACCGCGCTGCTCGACCTTGCGTATCTTTCCGCTTATCGTCTTGGGCATCTCGCTGACAAACTCGACAACGCGCACCCATTTGTACTCGGCCACGCGCTTGTTGCAGAACTCGCGCAGCTCCTTTTGCAGCGCGCTTGTGGGCTCATAGCCGGGGGCGGGGACGACTATGGCCTTTATCGCCTGGCCCCTCAGCGCGTCAGGGATTCCCACGACTGAGCACTCCATAACGGCGGGATGCTCCATGAGCACGTTTTCAATCTCAAAGGGTCCGACGCGGAAGCCGCCGGTCTTGATAACGTCGTCAATCCGGCCGTTAAACCAGAAATAGCCGTCCTCGTCGCGCCAGGCGGTGTCGCCCGTGTGGTAGATTCCGCCGCGCCAGACATAGCGGTAAAGCCCCGGGTTTTCGTTGTACTCGGAGAAGATGCCGGCCTGCCGGCTGCCGTCGGCAGGGGGAATTATCACAATCTCGCCTATCTCGCCGACACCGGCGTACTCGCCGTCGTCGCGCAGCAGCTCAACGTGATAGAGCGGCGTCGGGCGGCCCATGGAGCCGGGTCGGGACTGTGTTCCGACGAGGTTTGCCAGAATAAGCGTGGACTCCGTCTGGCCGAAGCCCTCCATGAGCGTGAGCCCGGTCTGCTCGAGAAAGGACTTGAACACCTCGGGGTTGAGAGCCTCTCCGGCTGTCGTGGCGTATTTCAGGCTGGGCATGTGGTGCGCGCCCTTCTTTACGAGATAGCGGTATATGGTCGGCGGGGCGCAGAAGCTTGTCACTCCGTAGCGGTTTATGACGCTGGTCATGTTGCGCGGGTCAAAGCTCTCGAAATCGAATACCATCACCGCGCAGGAGCACAGCCATTGCCCGTAAATCTTGCCCCAGGAGGCTTTGCCCCAGCCTGTTTCCGCAACGGTGAGGTGCAGCCCGCCGTCCTGAACATTCTGCCAGTGCTTTGCCGTGAGAATGTGAGCGAGGGTGTAGGTGTGGTCGTGAATAACGCCCTTGGGATAGCCGGTGGTGCCGGAGGTAAAATACATTATCATCGGCTCGTGCGCCAGCGTGGTCACGCGTTCAAGCTCAGGGGAGGCGTTTTCGATGTCCTGCGTGAGATTGCGGAAGCCCGGCGCGTCGCGCTGCACTGTCCACAGTATGGGATTGACGGAGGACTTTTCAGCGGCTCTCGCGACCTTTTTCAAAATGGCGTCGTCGGGCGCGCAGACCACGCCGCGCACATCCGCGCCCTCAAGTCGATAGACTATGTCGTCGGCGGTGAGCATGTGCGTCACGGGAATAAGCACCGCGCCGAGCTTGTGCAGGGCCACGGCGGTGTACCAGTATTCGTAGTGGCGCTTGAGCATCACAAGCACGCGGTCGCCCTTTTTTATGCCCTGCGCGGCAAGGGCGTTGGCCGCGCGGCTGCTCAGCTCGGATATTTCGCGAAAGCTGAAAACGCGCTCGTCGCCCTCGGCCGTGCACCAGACCAGTGCGCGCTGCTCAGGAGCGCGCCGGGCCAGCTCGTCAACCACGTCGTAGCCGAAGTTGTAGTTATCAGGATAATTGATGTGAAAGCCGGTCAGAACTCCGTTTTCGTCAAATCGTTCAGTACAGAAGCTTTTGTAAATGTCCATGTGTTTTCCGGTATCGGGACCGCCCCTTTGTCAAAATTTCCGCGGCATGGCGCGGCTCATATTTATTTTACACTAATTGAAACGGAAAGAAAATGAGGATTTGATACAAATTATAATACAATAAAGAAGCCATAGCGCCGCGATTCTGCCAAAAGGCACCATAAAGAAAATCGAATAAATGGAATCTTGAATGCGGATACTATTGATGTAAAAACAGGAAACCGACAGGAGGAGTCAATAATGAAAGCAACCGGAATAGTCCGGCGCATAGATGATCTCGGGCGTGTTGTAATCCCGAAGGAGATACGAAGAACCTTCCATATCAAAGAGGGGGACTCTCTCGAGATATACACGGACAAGGACGGAGAGGTTATATTCAAAAAATATTCGCCGATGGGTGAGCTGTCCGAATTTGCGGCGCAGATTTGCGACAGTCTGCACAAGACAACCGGAGTGACGGCCGCCATCTGCGACAGGGACAGCATCATTGCCGTGTCCGGCGGCACGCGCCGCGGGCTTATCGAAAAGCGCATAAGCCCTCAGCTTGAGCAGATAATGTCCAACAGGAGCGTTTATCTGGCCGAGAGCGGTGCGTCCATGCCCGTTTGCGACGACGCGGACGAGCCCTGTGTGGCCGTGGCCGCGCCGATAATTGCGGCGGGCGACGTGATGGGCTGCGTGATTTTTGCCGCCGGCAGGGAATCGGCTGATTGCGGCGAAACTGAGAGTAAGTTAGCGCAGACCGTGTCCGCGTTCCTGGGACGTCAGATGGAAGAATGAGCGCCGAAGCGCCTGAGAAAAGCAAACAGACCGGATCTCCAAACGGGGCCGGTCTGTTTTTCGTTTTATGTGCGTGACGTGGCGAGCGATAATGCTTCAGACTGGGAAGTGATTGAAGCATAGCAAAACCCCCTTGAAACGCTTACGTTTCAAGGGGGGGGGGTTCGGTGGTGCGCGAGGCGGGACTTGAACCCGCACGCCCGGAGTGAGCACTAGAACCTGAATCTAGCGAGTCTGCCAATTCCACCACTCGCGCATCTGGAATGCTTAAATATAATAGCACCTCGCACCGGAATTGTCAACAACATTTTTCGCAATATTTTCGCTTTTGCGCACAGCGAGGCCAAACAAACCCACCGCGGCAAAAGGTTTAGCACAACAACCACAAAAAGAATTAAAGCAAAGGGAGAAATTTATCGGAATTGCCAAGGTGCTGTTTATTGACAAGTCGCGCACGGCGTTGTATAATTCTTGCAAAGAAGTCAAAGGGAAGGAGACGGGCACGATGAAGCTTTACGGCGCCATTATGGATATGATGCTGTGCATGCCCATGGGTATGTGCATGGTTTGCCGTGCGCTGAATGACAGCTCGTCTTGCGTCGTATCCATATAATTTTCCATCAGAAGGAACATTATGAGGGCGGGAACGAGCATCCCGCCCTCATTTTTCGTTCACGGGAGGTAAGAAATGATAGAGCTTCGCGGACTGAGCAAGACCTTTGCCTCGGCCAACGGACCGATAACGGCGCTGAAAAACATAGACCTGACCATATCCGACGGGGAGATTTTCGGCATCATCGGCCTGTCAGGCGCCGGAAAGAGCACGCTGGTGCGCTGCATCAACCTGCTCGAGCGGCCGACCGAGGGTCAGGTGATAATAGACGGGCGGGACCTCACGGAAATGAAGCAGAAGGAGCTTCTGGAAATGCGCCGCTCCATAGGCATGATATTCCAGGGCTTCAACCTGCTTGAGCAGCGCAATGTCACACAGAACATCTGCTACCCGCTGGAGATTGCCAGGGTCCCGAAAAAGCAGGCTGTCGAGCGCGCGGAGGAACTGCTGGAGCTCGTGGGCCTGACCGACCGGAGAAAATCCTACCCCTCCCAGCTCTCCGGCGGACAGAAGCAGCGCGTGGCCATCGCCCGCGCCCTGGCCACAAAGCCGAAGTACCTGCTGTGCGACGAGGCCACAAGCGCACTCGACCCCGCCACAACGCAGTCGATACTCGAGCTGCTCAAGGAGATAAACCGCAGCATGGGCGTGACTATCGTCGTGATAACCCATGAGATGAAAGTCATCGATAAGATATGTGACAAGGTCGCGGTCATAGACAGCAGCGAGATTGCCGAGGTCGGCGAGGTCAACCGGGTGTTCACAGCGCCGAAGTCGCAGATAGCGCGGGAGCTTGTGATGCCCAACGCCCAGAGCACAAAGCACATAAGCGGCGGAGAGAAGCTCCGCCTGGTGTTCAACGGCGAGTCGTCCTACCTGCCGGTGGTGTCCAACCTCATCATGGAGAGCCAGGTGCCGGTGAACATTCTCTTTGCCGACACCCGGGACATCGACGGCCACGCCCACGGGCAGATGCTGCTCCAGCTTCCGGACGACCCGAGGCAGGCCGAGCGGGCCTTTTCGTGGCTGGACGCCAACGGGATAACCTATTCAAGAGAGGAGTGAGTGAATATGTCGGAAATGTTCTTCAAGCTCTGGGACAAGGGACTTATCCAGCTCGGAATCTGGGAAACGGTGTACATGACGCTCATTTCCGCGGCGGTGGCGTACATAATCGGGCTGCCTCTGGGCCTGCTGCTGAGCGTGACGGACTCGGACGGGATACACCCCATGCCGGTGCTCAACCGCGTGGTAGGCGTTATCGTGAACATATTCCGCAGCGTGCCTTTTGTTATTTTGATGCTGGCGGTGCTGCCGGTGGCAAAGCTGGTGGTGGGCACGAGCATGGGCAACAAGGCGGTTATCGTCACGCTGGTCATTGCGGCCGCACCCTATGTCGCGCGAATGGTGGAGTCGTCCATAAAGGAAGTGGACAAGGGCGTTATCGAGGCCGTGCAGGCCATGGGCACGCCGTCGCTGACCATAGTGTGGAAGGTGCTAATTCCCGAGGCTAAGCCCTCGCTGATAACCGGCGCGGTAATTTCTACGGTGACGATACTCGGCTACTCGGCCATGGCCGGCACCATAGGCGGCACGGGTCTGGGCCAGATAGCCATAAGCTACGGCTACCAGCGCTACAACGACGACATAATCTGGGTCTGCGTGGTGCTCACGGTGATAATCGTCCAGATTTTGCAGGAGATTGGCATGAGAATCGCGCACAGGACCGACAAGAGAGTGAGACAATGATACTTTTCTTGAAAGAAAAGTATCCAAAAGAACTTTAATGCGCTTTCAGTCTCCCAGTGACTTGGGATTAGCGCACGGTAACGCTACTGCGCGCTTAGTCAAGAGAAGGTGTAAATTATGCTCAGAAAAATTCAGGAGCTTGTCAGGGCCAATTTCAGGTACGGGCGAATGTAAAAGCGTTCGATGCCTGAAAGCGACCTTAATAATAAAATTTTCAAAGACAAGAAGGACGCAAACACAATGAAAAAGATTACGGCAATTATACTCGCGCTGGTGCTCGTGCTTGCACTGGCGGCCTGCGGAAACAGCGGCAATGACAACAGCTCGGCAACCCCTGCTCCCGCGGAAAACAACACCCCCGCCCCGGCAGAGAACAACACCCCTGCTCCTGCGGATGACGACAAGCCCGCTGAGCTTGAGAAGATAATCGTCGGCGCCAGCTCCACTCCCCATGCGGAGATTCTCGAGCAGGTCAAGCCCGTGCTGGCTGAGCAGGGCTATGAGCTTGAGATTGTGGTCTATGACGACTACGTCCTGCCCAACAAGGCCCTCGACGACGGCGAGATTGACGCCAACTACTTCCAGCACAGCCCCTACCTTGAGAGCTTCAACGCCTCCAACGGCACCGACCTTGTCGCGGCCACTCTGGTGCACTATGAGCCCTTCGGCGTATATGGCAACGGTGTCAGCGCCCTGTCCGAGCTGGCCGAGGGAGCGACGATAATCATCCCCGCCGACGACAGCAACGAGACCCGCGCCCTGCTCCTGCTCCAGCAGGAGGGCCTGATTACCCTGCCTGACGACGCCAGCGCGGCCGTGGGTGTGACCACTCTGGACATCGTTGACGACGGCGGCTACAACGTCGTGCCCGTGCAGGCCGACAGCGTTCCCGCCCAGCTTGACAACAGCGACGCGGGCACCATCGCGGTCATCAACGGCAACTACGCCCTCCAGGCCGGGCTGAAGGTTGCCGACGCCCTCGCCATCGAGGACGCCAGCGGCGACGCGGCCCAGACCTACGCCAACGTCATCGCCGTGAGAAACGGCGACGAGGGCAGCGAGAAGATTCAGGCTCTGGTCAACGCCCTGCGCACCGACGCGGTGAAGGACTACATTGCGGAAGCTTATAACGGTGCTGTGGTAGCCATATTCTAAGGAACAACCCAGGCCGGAATGACAGACAGATCCCCGCAGCCCAAAGCTGCGGGGATAGTTTTAAAGGAGACATTTATGACGGATTTTACACTCCGCCCCTGGAAAATGGAGGACGCGCCCTCTGTTGCGCGTGTTGCGGACAATCCTTTTATCGCGCAGAACCTGCGCGACGTTTTCCCCCACCCTTACACGCTTGCAGACGCGCTGGAATTTGTCGGCTCCTGCGTCAGGAGCGACGGAAGGGGCCAGCTTACGCGCGCGATTGAGATAAACGGCGAGGCGGCGGGGAGCATAGGCGTGTTTTTGGGCTCGGACGTCTACCGGCGCTCGGCGGAATTAGGCTATTGGCTGGCCGAGCCCTACTGGGGACAGGGAGTAATGACGCGCGCGGTGCGCGCGGTATGCGCAGAGGCGTTCGAGCGTTTTGACATAGTGCGCATATTCGCCGAACCCTTTGCGGGCAACGCCGGCTCCCGCCGCGTACTGGAGAAAGCGGGCTTCACATATGAGGGTACAATGAGAAACGGCGCGTACAAAAACGGCGCGGTGCTGTCCTATTGCCTGTATTCCCTGCTGCGGGAGGAGCTTTAATCATGCGCCGTCTCCCGCACGGGGCAGGCTCCAGCGGAAATGCGCCGCAAGGAGGCGGAGCAGGAATATAAGCGCGCTGCCCGAGAGCATGGCCGCTGTTCTGCCCGCGGGGACCCACAGGGCGGCGCAGAGCATCGCTCCGAGAATCGCGGCTACGGCATAGACGTGCTTGACGAATATGTACGGCGGCATTCCTGCCATTACATCGCGCAGTACCCCGCCCCCGACTCCGGTGACGGCGCCGAGGAATACGGAGAAAAAGAAATTGTCCCCATAGCCCGCGTTCACGGCCGCGGCCACGCCCGCGCAGGCAAAGATGCCCAGTCCCGCGGAGTCGGCCAGCAGAATTATGGCGGCATAGGCGCGGCTGTCTGCCGTCAGCGCGCGGCGTACAGACGGCAGGAATACCACGACGGAGACGCCGATGGCCGTCAGCGCGTAAACCGGAGCTCGGAACATCACCGGCGGCAGCACGCCGAGCAGCACGTCGCGTATAACCCCGCCGCCGCAGGCTGTGGTCAGCCCCATGACGCATACGCCGAAAACGTCCATGTTCTTTTTCAGAGCCAGCATGGCCCCTGACACGGCAAAGGCCGCCGTGCCGGCCAGCTCGAGGATAAAGACAAACAGCTCCATTTCCTGTTCCTCCACGCAAAGATGGTGCTATAGTTATAGCCCCCGGCGGCGCATTTGTCAAGCGCGGCGCTGGACAATTCGACCGAGCTGTGATATGCTGGCAAAAAAGCTGTGGAGGTACTGAGCATGAAATTCAGAATGGAGCATGAAAACTACAACGTCGCGGACCTTTCCGTCTCGCTGAAGTTTTACGAGGAGGCCCTGGGCCTGACCGAGCGCCGGCGCAAGACGGGAGAGGGCTTCACGATAGTATTCATCGGCAACGATGAGTCCGACTTCGAGCTGGAGCTGACCGAGCTGCGCGACCACCCGCAGAAGTACGACCTGGGCGAGTGCGAGTTTCACCTCGCCTTCCGCGCGGACGACTTTGCCGCCGCCCACGAAAAGCACGCGCGCATGGGCTGTATCTGCTTTGAAAACCCGGAGATGGGCATCTACTTCATAGAGGACCCTGACGGCTACTGGCTGGAGATAATACCTGCGAGATAACAGGACGGACCGCACCCCACGGGGGTGCGGTCCGTTTTCGGTTGTTGAGGTTTTCCTTATGCCTTAAAGCTTCACCACCACCGCGTCAACTGCGGGAACCGTTATCTCGGGAATCTCCGGCAGAGCCGCAAGCTGCTTGCGCAGCGCGCCGCGGAAGTCGGATACGGAGGGGTGGATTACCTGCTCGTATCCCGCGCGGCTGGCCGCGATGAGGAAGGCTTTCTTGCCCTTGAAGCGCAGCAGGCATATCGTGTCCGCGTTCGGCGCGAAGAAAGCCGCGTCGCCGGCCTTGAGCACGGCGCTGGTGTTGCGCGCGTTGGCGAGCGTGGAATAAAGCTCCCTGAGCTCGCCGTCGTTTTTCACATACGCGCCGCGGCAGAAGGGGTCGCGCATACCCTGCATACCCTCCTCGTCTCCGTAATAGACGCAGGGCATGCCGGGCAGGGTAAACTGCAATACGGCGCAAAGCTTCTGCAAGGCGCGGCCGCGCTCGTTCTGCTCATAGCTGAGAGCGAAGCCG
>CATJWA010000145.1 GCA_949744025.1 uncultured Eubacteriales bacterium | reverse complement strand
CGGAATTTCCCTTTATGATTTCTTTGATGCCGATGCGTTCAAGAGCTATGAATTGGAGGACATGGATTAGAAGCCGTGGAGTGCGCGAAATAAATGAAAGACCGCACCGCGGCTTTGGGCGCAGGGCGGATTCATGTTGACAACTCGGGCGTCAACTGCTATAATAAAAGTGTGGAACCCAGACGGTTGCCACGTCAGACCTACACTTGTGAGGGCTTAGCCCTCAAACCTGTGAGCCGCCTGTGGGGCAGACGGCTCACTTTTTCTTTCGGTTGCACAGCTTGTCCCAAATCTGGACTAAAATCCAGACTATCGAGACGAGCCAAAAAACCTCCTGATACTAATTTTCAATTAAATGCTTTAATTGAAAATTCCGCATGCTACGCACGCTCACGCCGCGCAAAGCGCGTCGTGCCATCTCATTAGAAATCAGACGCGCCTGCGGCGCTATAAAAAGCTTTTCAAGCTTTTTAACTGATTTCAATATGAATAGTGACTATGTAATCACCCCCTTTGAGGAAAGTCCCCGCGAGAGCTTATACATTGCGCCTTCCTTTCCGCTTCCGCGGGTCGTCAGGCAACCGTCAATTTTTACCTCCACCATGGTGGTGGCTGAGTTCCACAATCAGCATTTTATATGACATGTCGGAAAATGTCAACTTGAAATGCACTCTCAAGGAGCCCTGTCATGAAAAAACTCTTAAAAATCGCCGCGCCGTTTATCCTGATTCTTGCGGCCTTCGCCAGCTATTACGTCAGCGCGGACTCGCGCATGGCATTTTCGGACATTGCCGGACACTGGGCGGCGCAGGAGATTGAAAAGTGGAGCTCGCGCGGCGTCATAAACGGCAGCGAGGGGAAGTTTCGTCCTGACGACAGCTTGAGTCTTGCCGAGCTGGCGACGATATACACGAGAATAATGCCGCTGGAGGCAGAGGCGGAGAACACCTTTGAGGACATCCCCGACGAGGAATGGTTTGCCGGGGCAATACTAAGGTGCGTCCACGCGGGGATAATCGACGCGGCGGGCAAAACCGAGCTGGGGCCGCGCGAGCCGGTTACGAGGGCCGAGGCGTTTATGATGCTCGTGCGCGCGTTTGACATTCAGCCCGCGCAGGGGGACGCGCTCCTGCGCGCCTACAACGACGCAAAGCGCCTAACGCCGGAGCAGAAGCCGTATTTTGAGGCGCTGCTGTCTCTCGGGCTGATAAGCGGAGGGAACGAGGTGCAGCTTTATCCCGGCGACCCGATAAGCCGTGCCGAGGTGGTTGACATGCTCGAGAGGCTTGAGCGGGGCGGGTATATAGAATAAACGCGCCTGCGAGGCGCGGTTGATTGGGAGGATGCTATGAAAAAGAAGCTTGCAAAGGCAACGGTGCTGCTGCTGTGCATGGCGCTGTGCCTGACCGGCTGCGGCGGGGGACCCGTGCCGGAGAACAGCTCCGCGCCAGCGGACGGAGTGAAGAACGATGCGGAAACCGGCGCGGAGGTCGGCGGGAAGGAAGCGCCGGCGGGGCCCAGCGCGCAGGACTATTACCGCTACCTGTCCGGCGAGGTGCTCGATGAGTTCCGCGGCGGAGAGGGCGTGGCGGGCGTGCTGTCCACAGGCCACCTTGCCGACACCGAGCCGCACGAGCTCAAGCTCCATCAGGGCGATTTCTGCGAGGTTATGAGCTTTGACAACAGCCTTATCGGCGTGATGAGCGCCGTGGTCGAGGACTTTGACGGCGACGGGGTGCTGGAAATGCTTGTGATTTCCTCCTCGGAGATAGACTCTGTCTACTCGCTGTTTGCCGACGCGCTCTACAGCGAGGCCGATTTCAGTACTTACGACGAAAACCGCCGCTCCTTTCACCTTTACGCCGCACTTTACGACTGGAAGGACGGGGAGATTTTCTATGACAATATCCACTCGCCCGGCGCGTTTATCGACATGCCGCTGAGCGGCTGGGGCTATATGGCCGTGGGGCTGGAAAAGCTTGGCGAGGGCGATTATTACCTGTACGCGACCACCCGCTCGGAGGACCTGTCAACCTACGGACCGAGCTACGGCGTAGTAACCAGCGTGCCGGGGCAGCTTATCGACTACGTGTCCGGCGTCTCCGCCTACGGGCTGAGCGAGACGGAGGCGAACAAGCTCATCCACCGCGACGTAGTCTACGACTTCTCCGACACGACGATACACGACCGCTTTGAGGCCCTTGGCCGGGCCGCGAGCCTGACGGACTCTCTGGCTCCTGACGAGGAGGTATTCCGCGCCGAGCTGGGCGGTGGGCTTATCTGCATGTTTAACGTCTCACACCCCGAGTGGGGCGGCGATAAGCTGATACACAAGATAACGGACTGGACAAATCTGCGCCACTATCTTGAAAACGACGCCGCGGACTGGACGCCGCTGGAGCTTCCGGAGGGCGGCAATCGCGAGGTGCCCGAGGGGCCGGAGGGCATGGCGGCTTTTGCCGAGGCGGTGTCGGCCGCCTCCGGAGTGGAGCTGCGCGCCGGGGAGGCAGCAGAGAAGGACGGAGTGTGGAGCCAGAGCTTTGAGGCACAGGAGGACACACTGAGCCTGAGCTGGAGCGCTTCGGACAACCGGCTGACCTACGCGGGGCTGTACTCCTCGGGGGAAACGCCCACGCAGGAGTGGTACACTCTCAAGGACGCGCTTCTGGACAATCCCGCCTTCGGCTGGGACAACGGCGAGGCGGACTTTCTCAAGGGCGAGGTGAGCTGGAACGATTATTTCAACGGCGTGGACGTGGGCGAGTGGAGCTGCATGGTTGCGCAGGTCACAAGCTCGATGATAAATATACGCAGGAAATAAAAGGATACCGGCGGCCATGGGCCGCCGGTTTTTTCAGCATAAGCTGACCACCCAGCGCCAGACCGGCTCAAGGCAGTGCCAGCCGATAAGCGCGGAGGCGGCGTTGGCCGTCAGGCCGTAAACAAAGGCGCGGCGGGGTGTGTGCCCGCGCAGGAGCTTTCGGTAAGCAAACGCCTCGGCAAAAGCTATCACAAGCTCCAGCGGCACGAACCAGAAGATAAACCACATGCTCACGCCGTTGTTCAGCGCCTGAGCGCTGGCAAACAGAGCCAGCAGTCCCTGAGTCAGCAGGTTGACCCAAAGAAAACTACGCCAGTTTTCCCTGAGCGGGAAGCGGAACAATAGCAGCACAATAAGCTCGATTATCAGCGTCGGCAGCAGGGTGAACAGAAATTGCAGCACATAGCCGACCCACACCGCCGGTGTTAAAACCTCCCCCGTCTCCCAGTTGACCGTCACGGAGCTTTGCAGCACCTTCCGCTGGAGAATTTCGGAGCACCAGGCCTCTCCGGAGCGGGTGACGATAAGTATGCGGTAGGTGTCGGGCACGCCGTGGTAGCTGAATACGTGCACGCCGGCGTCGGAGGTCAGCTCGCTTGATTGTAATCCGGAAAAATTGATGTAAAATATTTTCATAGTAAAATCCGGACAAAAGTTAGCATAAAAAATCGGGCAAACGATCTTCAAAAAATGTAATCTGTAAACACAGAGGAGGCAGCGGCATGGAATGGAGTGAAAGTATCGGCAGAGCCATTGACTATATTGAAAGCCATATCACAGAGGAATTGACGATTGAGGGTATTGCAAAGCACGCGATTATCTCACCGTATTATTTTCAAAGAGGCTTTTCCATGCTCTGTGGTTTTACGGTTGGAGAATACGTCAAAAAGCGCAGACTGACGCTTGCCGGAAGCGAGCTCGTTTCAAGCGACAGGAAAATAATTGATATCGCGCTAAAGTACGGATATGACTCGCCGGACAGCTTTACAAAGGCATTTCTTCGTTTTCACGGCGCCGCGCCTACCGCCATACGAAAAGGCGAGGCAATGATAAGGTCATTTGCCCCTCTGAAAATAAAGCTTGTTTTAACAGGAGGTTACACCATGGATTACAAAATTGTAAAAAAGGCTCCTTTTACCGTGATGGGGGTGTCGGCGGTATTCAAATACGAAACCGCTGACAGTGAAATCCCCAAATTCTGGGATGAATTTAACCGGTCCGGAAAAAACACGCTTATCGCGAGCATGTACGGAGTATCCGTTGATAAGGATATGGGCGGCAATGAATTTGAATATCTGATTGCAGATAATTATAATCCGCTCAGGGAAGTCCCCGCGGGTTTTGTCACGCATGTTGTGCCCGAATACACATGGGCCGTCTTTTCATGCACAGGTGCGCTTGCGGATACCGGCTCTCTGCCTGATATTCACAAAAAGATTTTTACTGAATGGCTGCCCCAAAACAGGGACTATGAGATTGCGGGCGGCTATCACATCGAAATGTACAGCGACCCTGCCGACTACGCAAAGGGCGTGGCAGACGAAAGCTATTACAGCGAGATATGGATTCCCGTCCGTAAAAAATAAAATTGAGATGAACGGGCACGCCCCGCCTTTTGGAAAAGGCGGGGCGTAAAACTTTTAACCGGCACTCCGTTACCGTGCGGCAGACCGGAATTCACCTGAGTCCCGGAGGCGAATTGAAGCTCTTTGAGGTACTTTTCTTTTAAGAAAAGTACCTCCACCTCGCGCCGTTGGGGATATCGGTCAGCTCTATGCCCTCGGCCTTGAGCTCGTCGCGTATTCGGTCGGCCTCGGCGAAGTTTTTGGCCTTTTTCGCCTCGGCGCGGGCCAGAATTTTTGCGGTGACGGCCGAGTTCTCCTCTCCAGACTCGGACACGACGGTGAAGCCGCTGCCGGACTGGGCAGCTTTTGCAGCCTTAGCCTCGGCGGCGCGCTTTTCCTCCGCTTTTTTGAGCAGGTCGAGGCCCAGCACCGTGTCAAACTCATCCAGCAGGGCGAGCTTTGTAGCGTCATTGGTCTTGGCCTTGAGCACGTCGTACAGCGCGGTGACGGCAAGGGAGGTGTTCAGGTCGTTGTCCAGCGCGGCGGTGAAGCGCGCGCGCAGCTCTGCCGCGGCGGAGCCGTCCACCGCGCCGTCGCCGGGGCTG
>CATJWA010000144.1 GCA_949744025.1 uncultured Eubacteriales bacterium | reverse complement strand
GGAGGCGAGGCGCGAAGCGGAGCGAAAATTTAAAATTATAGGAGGCCGCTTTGGCGGCCTCCTATGATTTTAGAACAGACTCATCTGGCTCGTCTCCGGCATACTGCCAAGCGCCCCGAGCTCCTTCAGCTGGTCCATGTGCGCCTGGCTGACCTTGGGGCAGGCGGCGCTGACGTCCTCCATCGACACGAAGGTCAGCCCCCGCTCCTTGCAGGAGGCAAGGTCGTTTGCCGCGGCCTCGCCCAGACCCGAGATGGAGGTGAACGGCGGGCGGAGCTGGCTCTCGCCCACGGGCAGAAATTTCGTCGCGTCCGACTCGTACAGGTCAATCTCCGCAAAGCTCAGCCCGCGCATGTAAAACTCATACACCGCCTCGAGCGTTGTCAAGAGGTCCTCATCCTTGGCCGTGGGGTTGGGATTGAGCTTTATCTCGTGCATTTTTTTCTTCACCGGCTCCAGCCCGCGGGTCATGCACGCGGCGTCGAACGAGCCCTTCTGGCTGCGGCGGTAGAAGTACGCGCTGTAAAACGCCTGCGGCTTATGCACCTTGAACCAGGCTATGCGAAAGGCCATCATCACGTAAGCCACCGCGTGAGCTTTCGGAAACAGATAGGCTATCTTCGCCAGCGAGTCGATGTACCACTGGGGCACGCCCAGCTCGTTCATCTTCTCGACCCAGCCCTCGCCAAAGCCGCCTTTCTTCACCTTGCCCTTTCGCACGGCCTCCATAATCTTGAAGGCCATCTTCGGCTCCATGCCCTTACTGATAAGGTACAGCATGATGTCGTCGCGGCAGCCGACAGTTTCCTTGACCGAGGCGGTGCCGCTGGTGATAAGGTCCTTGGCGTTGCCCAGCCACACGTCCGTGCCGTGGGAGAAGCCGGACAGGCGCACGAGGATGTCAAAGCCCTCGGGCTGTGTGTCCACAAGCATCTGGCGGGTAAAGCCCGTGCCGAACTCGGGGATGCCTATAGAGCCGGTTTTGCCGATAACGGGGTCGTCGTCCGGCAGGCCCAGCGGCGAGGGCGAGCGGAAAATCTCCATGGTGTCGCGGTCGTCAAGCGGTATCTCCTTGGCGTCCACGCCGGTCATGTCCTCGAGCATTCTTATCATCGTCGGGTCATCGTGGCCCAGCTCGTCGAGCTTTAATAGGTTGTCCTCCATGCAGTGGTACTCGAAATGGGTGGTGATAATGTCGCTGTCGGGGTCGTCGGCGGGGTGCTGCACGGGACAGAAGTCCGTCACGTCCATGTCCTGCGGAATAACCACCAGGCCGCCGGGGTGCTGGCCAGTGGTGCGCTTCACGCCCACGCAGCCCAGGGCAAGGCGCGTCTCCTCCGCCTTGGTAACCTTCATCTCCCGTTCCTCAAGGTATTTCTTGACATATCCGTAGGCGGTTTTCTCCGCAAGCGTGCCTATGGTGCCGGCGCGGAAAACGTGGTCCGAGCCGAAAAGCGTTTCCGTGTACTTGTGGGCCTTGGCCTGATACTCGCCGGAGAAGTTAAGGTCGATATCCGGCGTCTTTTCGTTGCCGGGGAAGCCGAGGAAGGTCTCAAAGGGTATGTCAAAGCCGTCCTTCTTCAGCTTTGCCCCGCACACGGGACAGTCCCTGTCGGGCATGTCCGCGCCGCAGCCGTAGCCCTCGCCCGACTCGAAGTCCGCGTACTTGCACTCAGGGCAGCGGTAGTGCGCGGGCAGGGAGTTGACCTCGGTGATGCCCGACAGGTACGCCACGATGGACGAGCCCACGCTGCCTCGGGAGCCGACGAGGTAGCCGTTTTCCAAGGAGTTCTGCACCAACTTCTGGGCGGACATGTAGATGACGTCGTACTGGTGGTCGAGTATGGTGTTCAGCTCGGTGCTTACGCGCTCGGTCACTATCTCCGGCGGGTTCTCGCCGTAGAGCTCCCTCATGCGGTTTTCCACCAGCGAGCGCAGCTCGCCGGCGGAGTTTTCTATCTTCGGGGCGAAAAGCTGACCCTTTGGCAGAAGCTGAATGTCCTGACACATATCGGCTATCTTCTTCGGGTTGGCTATAACCGCGTCGTAGCACTCCTGCTCGCCGAGATATGAAAACTCCTCAAGCATCTCGTCCGTGGTCTTGAAGTAAATCGGCAGGGGCTTGTCCGCGTCGGCAAACTTGCGTCCGGCCAGCAGTATGCGCCGGTAGACCTCGTCCTCGGGGTCCATGAAGTGAACGTCCCCCGTGGCCACAAGGGGCTTGCCCGTCTCGCGCGCGAGGCGCGCTATGCGCCGGTTGTAGTCCCTGAGCGCCTCCTCGTCGCGCGCCGTGCCGTTATCCAGCAGGAAGCGGTTGTTGCATATGGGCTGAATCTCAAGATAGTCGTAGAAGGAGGCAAGGCGCTTTAGCTGCGCGTCGCTCCCGCGGCGGAGCATGGCCTCGAACAGCTCGCCCGAGGCGCAGGCCGAGCCGATGATAAGCCCCTCGCGGTGCTCCATGATAAGGCTTTTCGGCACTATCGGGTTGCGCTTGAAGTGCTCAAGATAGGACTTTGATATGAGCTTGTACAGGTTTTTCAGCCCCACCTTGTCTTTCACCAGCAGGACGATGTGCTTGGCCTTCTGGCTGCGCACTCCCTCTTTTCTGGCCGACTGCATAACCCGCTCAATGTCGCAAAGCCGCTCGGCCCCGCGCTCGCGCAGCATCGGGATAAACTTGTCCATCATGCGCGCGACAACCATCGCGTCGTCGCTGGCGCGGTGGTGGTTGAACTCCGGCAGACCCAAATAGTTGGACACCATGTCCAGCTTGTGGCGCTTGAGGTGCGGCAGCAGCGTCTGCGCCAGCACCAGCGTGTCGAGGTACACGGGCTCAAAGTCAATGCCGTTTCGCCGCGCGGCCTCGGAGATGAAGCCGACGTCGAAGTCGGCGTTGTGGGCGATTATGGGCCGGCCGCCCGCGAAGTCTAAAAACGCCCTGACCGCCTCGGCCTCGGAGGGGGCGCCGGCCACCATGGCGTCGGTTATGCCCGTGAGCTTGATTATTTCCGAGGGAATGGGCATTCCGGGGTTTGCGAAGGTGTTGAAGCTCTCGCCAAGCTCCCCGCCTCGGAAGATGACCGCGCCTATCTCCGTAATGCGGTCGTGCCTCGCGGAAAGGCCCGTCGTCTCAATGTCGAAGGCGACAAACTCGGCATCCAGCGGCAGGTCGCTGCTGCCGGTTATGGCCAGCTTTTCGTCAACGTCGTTTATGTAATAGCCCTCAAGGCCGTAGATCACCTTTATGCCCGCCTTCTCCGCCGCGTGCCATGCCTCGGGAAATGCCTGCGCCACTCCGTGGTCGGTTATCGCCACGGCGGGGTGGCCCCACTTGGCCGCGCGCTTTACCACGGCAGCGGGGTCGGTGAGCGCGTCAAGGTTGGAGTAGCGGGTGTGCAGGTGCAGCTCCACGCGCTTTTCCTCCGCCGTGTCCTGACGCACCGGCGGGGCCTCGGCAAGCTGTATCGCTCGCGGCTCCATGGCGATGTCCTCGTCATAGCGGTTGTAGCCCACGCTGCCGTAAATGCTCACGTACATGCCGTCGCTTATTTTCTGCACGGCGCTTTTCGCCTCGTCGTTCTCGCGGATGTATTTCGACACGTGAATCGAGCCCGTGCCGTCCGTCAGGCAGAAGGAGAGCACCACGGCGCGGGTTTTCGTAATCTCCCGGCTGTCCGTTCCGAACACGCGGCCGCGTATGGTGACGTTTCCGCTCTCGAGCGTGAGCGTGCCTATGTCCACCGGCGCGCTTTTCACGCCGCGGCCCATGAGAATGTCTCCACCGCCCCCGCCGCCTTTGCCGGAGCCCGGCTTCCCGCTCCCGCCGCCGCCTGATTTCGCGGGCGCTTTTGGCCGCGGAAAGTCGGGGGATATCTCCACCCTTTTCAGGCCGTACTGCCCCGCAATTCTCCCCTCGAGCGCGCGCAGCTCTGCCGGCGCGGGCATACGCGGGAAAAAAGCGTCCGCCAGCATACTGAGCCTTCCGCGGTCCACCTCAACCGAGGAGAGCGTGGCCTTGTCCAGCCCGCCGCACAGCTCCGTCACCGGAGCGCAGAAGGGAAAAACCTCAAGAAATGCATATTGCTTCATGTATCCTCAATTCTCCCGCTTTTCTTAAAAGAAAAGCGGGCAAAAGAATTTTAGAGCGCTTCCGGCGCCCGACAGGGTTCAGCCCCGCCGCACGGTAACGCGCCGCGGAGCTTCTCTATCCATCAAAATGTCAGGAGGGGCCTCACACATCTCCCGCAGGCCACTCTCCCCCACCGTCACTCTCAATCATATGTACCAGCGCGTCAACAAGCCGGTCCTCCGCGGCCCTGCCCACAATCTCGCCGCGCCGGAAAATGACGCCCTCGCCGCGTCCGCCGGCAATGCCGTAGTCCGCCTGACGCGCCTCGCCGGGTCCGTTTACAATGCAGCCCATAACCGCGACGGTGATCTCCCGCTTACACCCGGCCAGACGGCGCTCCGTCTCCTCCGCCAGCGCGATAAGGTCCACCTGCGTACGCCCGCAGGTCGGGCAGGAGATAAACCGCACACCGCCGCGCCGCAGTCCCGCGGCCCTGAGTATCGCTGTCCCCGCGCGCACCTCCTCCACGGGATCGGCGGTCAGGGACACGCGTATGGTGTCGCCTATTCCCTCAAGCAGCAGCGCTCCTATCCCGACGGCGGAGCTTATCGTGCCGTTGTAGCTTGTCCCCGCCTCCGTCACGCCCAGGTGAAGCGGATACGGGAAGGTCTCCGCGGCCAGACGGCAGGCCGCCACGGTCATCGGCACGCTCGATGCCTTCAGCGACAGGCAGATGTCCGAAAAGCCGCATTTTTCCAGTATCTCGGCCTGATCCGCCGCGCTTTCGACCATCGCCTCTGGCGTGGGCCCGCCATACCGGCCCAGCAGGCGCTTTTCCAGACTTCCGGCGTTCACGCCTATGCGGATTGGTATGCCCCTGTCCCGGCAGGCCGAGGCGACGGCGCGGACCTTTTCCTCCCCGCCGATGTTGCCCGGGTTTATTCGTATTTTGCCCGCGCCCGCCTCGGCCGAGAGCAGGGCGAGGCGGTAGTCAAAGTGTATGTCCGCCACCACGGGCAGGGACGAGCGGCGGCAAATCTCCGAAAGCGAGCGCGCCGCCGCCTCGTCCGGCACCGCGACGCGCACAATGTCGCAGCCGGCAGAGCGCAGCGCCTCAATCTGTGCCAGCGTAGCCCCGGCGTCGCGCGTGTCGGTGCAGCACATAGACTGCACCGAAACCGGAGCGCCCCCGCCGATGGCCACGCCGCCGGCTTTTATCTGTCTTGTTTTGCTTCTGTCCATGTTCTCTACCTGTTCACGAATAGCTTGACTATATCATTGACCATCACAAACACCATCAGGCCCATCAGCAGGATAAAGCCCGCCGAGTGAATATACGCCTCATATTTCGGGTTGAGCTTGCGGTGAGACACGCGCTCTATCACGGCGGTGACCGCCAGCAGGAGCACCCGCCCGCCGTCGAGCGCCGGTATCGGCAGCAGATTCATCACCGCAAGGTTCACGGCAATGAGCGCGAACAGATACGCCACGTCCAGCAGCGCGTCCGTCACTGAGGTCCTTGCCGCCTCCTGCCGGGCCACGTCGTTTACCAGGTCCACTATGCCCACGGGCCCCGACAGCTCCTTGACGCCGACGCGCCCCGTCACCAAATCGCCGAGGCTGCGCCAGACCAGACGCACAAAGTCCAGCGAGCTGTACCACGAGTATTTCAGGCTCGAAGCCAGCGTCCTGGGCTCGAAGCGGCCGTATACGCCGTATTTCAGCTCCGTGCCGCCGTCCGCCGTCGGGTACTCGACCGGAACAAGGCGGAAGCTTTCCAGCTTGACCTTCTCCCCGCCGCGTATCACCACGATGTCGTGATATTCCGAGCCCGAGCGGCCCAGAAACTCCGAGATGTCCGCGAAAAAGTAGGTCCGGTGTCCGTCTATTTTATAAAACGTGTCGCCCTCCATGAGCATGCTCTCCCCCTGATAGGGGCAGCCGTCCATGAAAGCGTCAATCGTCGGCGAGGAGTAGCCCTCCGCCTGTGAGAACACCACGAGCACCAGCAGAAAGCCCACCACGAAATTCATCGCCGCTCCCGCGACGAGAATTATAATCCGCTTCCAGGCCGGCTGCGCGGAAAAGGCGCGCGGGTCGTCGCTGTCGCCGTCCTCGCCCTCCATGGCGCAGAAGCCGCCCAACGGCAGCGCGCGCAGGGAGTACAGCGTCTCGCGTCCCTGCTTTTTCAGCAGCAGCGGGCCCATGCCGAGCGAGAACTCGACCACCCGCACGCCGCACGCTCTCGCCGCGGCAAAGTGGCCGAGCTCATGGACTATTATCAGTACGCCAAAGGCAATTATCGCCAAAACAATATACATAATTCGCACCAACGCATCCGAAAAACACACTTCCGGCGCACGGTATCTTTCCTTCCTCAGAGATTTTTGGGGCCCTTCGGGCGCGCGTCCGCGGCTAAGGATAGACTGCCGCGGCCAAGGGCAGCGGCGCGTTTGCCCTGCGCCGCCGTGCTCAGCCCCAGTGTTCCGTCACAAAGCGCCTTGCCGCCGCGTCGCAGTCCAAAAGCTGCTCAAGCGTGGGGCCCGCTATTAACTCTATGTTTTCCAGCGCCGCGGCAGTACATTCATAAATCTGCCCAAAGCTTATTTTTTCTCTCAGGAAAAGCGCCACGGCCTGCTCGTTGGCCGCAGACATCGCGCACGGGGCGCTGCCGCCGCGCCGCGCGCAGTCCATCGCCAGCGCAAGGCAGGGCATATTCTCCAAAGCCGGCTCGAAAAACTCCAGCGCGCCGGTTTTGAACAAATCCAGCCGCGCCGCCGCCGAGGGCAAGCGCTCCGGATATGTCAGCGCGTACTGAATCGGCAGGCCCATGTCGGGCACGCCGAGCTGGGCTATAACCGCGCCGTCGATAAGCTCGACGGCGGAGTGGACCACGCTCTGGGGGTGAATGAGCACCTGTATTCTCTCCGGCGGCACGCCGAAAAGGTGCATCGCCTCGATAAGCTCAAGGCCCTTGTTCATCATCGTGGCGCTGTCCACGCTTATTTTCGCGCCCATGCTCCAGTTCGGGTGCGCCACGGCCTCGGCGGGGGTCTTGTGATAGGTCTGCTCCCTGGTCAGGCCGCGGAAGGGGCCGCCCGAGGCGGTGAGCAGTATCCTCTCCAGCTCCCCCTTCCCCCGGCCGCTCAGGCTCTGGAAAATCGCCGAGTGCTCGGAGTCCACAGGGATTATCTCCGCCGAGTACTCCCGCGCCCTGCGCATGACGATTTCCCCCGCGCACACGAGCGTCTCCTTGTTTGCCAGGGCAATCCGCTTGCCCCGCTCAATGGCCGCGAGCGTCGGCCGCAGCCCCACGGAGCCGGACACCGCCGTGACCACGCAGTCGGTCCCCTCCAGCGCCGCGGCCTCGGTCAGCGCTTCCGCTCCGCCGAGCACGCGCGTTTGCGTGTCCGCCAGCGCGATTTTGAGCTGACGCGCCGCAGTCTCGTCCGTGACTGCGACAAGCTCGGGGTGAAGCCTGCGCGCCTGCGCCTCCAAAAGCTCCGTGCTCCGATTGGCCGCCAGCGCCGCGACACGGACGCCCAGACGCTCCGCCGCCTCAACCGTCTGCCGGCCGATGCTGCCGGTGGAGCCGAGAATTGATATGCTGTGAACCATTTTCGAGGACACCTCCTCCAAAAGCTTTCGTCCGCCTTATTCCCGCGCGGCATCCCGCGGGGAAAGCGCGCCGCCCTCCTGACTCCTGCGGCTTTCGCAAACGGCGAAGCCCTTTATCCGATTGCCGGGACCCAGTTGACCAGCACCAGCAGCAGCGCCGCGGTCCAGTGCATACTGTCAAAGCGGTCGAGCATTCCGCCGTGGCCTGGGATGAGATTGCCGTAGTCCTTCACGCCGCAAAGGCGTTTCACCGCGGAGAAGCCGAGGTCGCCAAGCTGGCAGGCGAGGCTGCCCAAAAAGCCGTAAACGCACATCACGGGCATATTGACCTCGAATTTCGCGGTTTTAAGTATCAGTCCATACAGCGCGGCGAGCGCAACCGCCGCGGCAAAGCCGCCGATGCTGCCCTCGATGGTCTTGTTCGGGGAAAGGTGCGGCGTGAGCTTGTGCCGGCCCAAAAAGCTGCCGGCAAAGTACGCTCCGCTGTCGCTGGAAAAGGCGACGACGAAGGGCAGGAACATATAAACGCTCGCATTCTCTCTCTGCCCGAGCAGCACTATACCAGACAGCAGCACCGGCATCACGCCGCCGGCCAAAAGCGCGCTCGTCACGCTCTCGAGCGCCATGGGCTGGCCGTCGCGGAACGAGAACATCAGCTCGCAGAACATCAGCGCGAACAGCGCGAACAGCACCGTGAAATACACCCTCCCCGCGTCAAAGAACATCAGCGAAAACGGCACGGCAAAGGCGCTGAGCGCCGCGTACACAAGCATACGTATGGGCAAATCCATGTCCGTGCAGCGCAGCAGCTCCCAGGCGCAGCCGGCCGATATGACCCCCACCGCCGCGGCCGTCAGCCACAGCGGGGCAAAAAAGATTATGACCACCAGCAGGGGTATTCCGACGGCGGCAACAAGTATGCGGGTTTTCATTTAATCATCCTTTGATTTTCATATTCCGCCGAAGCGGCGGGAGCGGTGCTGATAGGCCGCAATCGCCTTTTTCATCTCGCCGGGGTCAAAGTCCGGCCAGAGCACGTCGGTGAAGTAAAGCTCGGCGTAGGCGCTCTGCCACATGAGGAAGTTGCTCAGCCGGTATTCCCCGCTCGGCCGGATTATCAGGTCCGGGTCCGGCACTCCGGCGGAGTAGAGGTAGGAAGAAAAAACGGCCTCATCCAAGTCCTCCGCCTCGCCCCTTTTAAAATCCTCGGCGTAGCGGCGGGCGGCGCGGATTATCTCGTCCCTGCCGCCGTAGTTGAGGCAGATGTTTACCTGACAGCCCTCAAAATGCGTGCTTATCTCCGCGGTTTTCGCGATGAGCTCGCGCAGGCGCGGGCTGAGCACGCTTGTGTCGCCGAAAAAGCTCATGCGCACGCGGTCGCGCTCCATGCGCTCTATTGCCTCGAGCAGGTACTTATCCAGCAGGCCCATTATGGCCTCGACCTCCTCGGCCGGACGCTTCCAGTTCTCCGTGGAGAAGGCATACACCGTCAGGTACTCAAGCCCCACGTCCTTACACCAGGTGGCAATACGGCGGAAGGTCTCCGCGCCGGCGGCGTGACCGGCGGTGCGCGGCAGGCCGCGCTTTTTCGCCCAGCGGCCGTTGCCGTCCATTATAATGGCAATATGGCGGGGGAGCGCCGAAAGATCGGCCTCCTCCGCCCCTTTGCGCGCCTTGAAAAGCAGCCCCATTACAGCTCAAAGAGCTCCTTTTCCTTCTTCGCGGCGAGCTCGTCAACCTTCTTGATGTAGTCCTCGACCTTCTTCTGGAACTCCCGCTCCATGACCTTGTAATCGTCCTCGGTTATCTCGCTGGCCTTCTGCTGCTTCTTGAATTTCTCAATGCCGTCGCGGCGGATGTTGCGCACCGCAACCTTCGCGTCCTCGGCATATTTCTTGACCTGCCTGGCCAGCTCTTTTCTGCGCTCCTCGGTAAGCTGCGGGAACACGAGCCTGATTATGCGCCCGTCGTTCTGGGGATTTATGCCCAGCTCGGAGGAGAGAATCGCCTTTTCAATGGCCTTGAGCGAACCGGCGTCCCAGGGCTGTATGGTCAGGGTGCGCGGGTCGGGGGTGGCGATGGTGGCAAGCTGGTGTATGGGCGTGGCGGTGCCGTAATACTCCACGCTTATCTGGTCGAGCACCGCGGCGTTCGCCCTTCCGGCGCGCACGGCCGCAAACTGCTCGCTGAGCACGGAGCAGGTTTTTTCCATTCTGTCTGTAAATTCCTTGTAGTCGGACATAAAGCAATTCCTCCCATGTGTTTAATTTATCCGGCATAAAAAGCCTCGCAGATATTAGAATTTGTCAGCGGCTTTGCCGCTTACAAATTCTTGATGCAGAGCTGTTCGCCCCGCGGCGGGGCGAGAGATATGGAGCCTGCGACGACGCAGCGGAGCGAATCCCCTCAAATGAGAGGCTCCGCCTCTCATTTGATTATTTGACTATCGTTCCGATGTTCTCCCCCATCGCGGCGCGGACAATGTTCTCTGTATCCTTGAGGGCGAACACTATAACGGGGATGCTGTTGTCCATGGCAAGGCTGGTGGCGGTGCTGTCCATCACGGCAAGGTGCTGGGCAAGCACATCGTCATAGCTTATACGGTCAAAGCGCACGGCGGCGGGGTCCACCTTCGGGTCGGCGGAGTACACGCCGTCGATATTCTTCGCCAGAAGTATCGCGTCCGCGTTCGTCTCGGCCGCGCGGAGCACCGCGGCGGTGTCCGTGGAGAAGAAGGGACAGCCCGTTCCGCAGGCAAAGAGCACCACGCGTCCGGATTCAAGATGCCATATCGCCGTGCGCGTGTCAAAGCGCTCGCCCGCGCCGGCGATGTCGATAGCGGTCTGAATCCGCGCGTCCACTCCTAATTGCTTGAACACGTCGGCCACGGCAAGGCAGTTCATGGCCGTGGCGAGCATTCCCATCCGGTCGGCGTTCACGCGCTCGACCTTGCCCGCGCCGTCCTTCACGCCGCGCCAGAAGTTGCCGCCGCCGATAACGATAGATACCTGGACGCCCAGGTCCATACATTTTTTCACCGCGAGGCACGCCTCGTTGATAACCGCGAAGTCCAGACCGGTTTTTTTCTCACCCGCCAAGGCTTCGCCGCTTATTTTTATCAGCACGCGCTTATATGCCGGCTTTTTGCTGTCCATCGGAACCATCTCCATTCCGTTTTTATTCTTTTATATTTTACCATGCCGGGCACGTTTTGACAATACGGGCATTGTAAATTTTCTGAAAAAGCGCAGTCGGGGCGCCCTCCCGTTTTGACGCCTTTCGCGGGTGAGCGGCGTTAAAATGGCCCCATGGAGATTGTTTACATAGACAGCCTGTTTCTGCTCAACTTCATTATCGACTATCTGCTGCTGCGCGCCGTCGGAAAGATATGTGCGCTGCCGCTCAGGCGATGGCGGATGCTGCTTGGGGCGCTCTGGGGCGCGGTATATGCGGTGCTGGCAGTGCTGCTGCCGCGTTTTTTTGCCCTGGCGGCGGTCAAGCTTGCCGCGGGCGCGGCGCTGCCGCTGCTCGCCTTCGGGACAGGACGGCGCGCGCCGCGGGCGGTGCTTGTGTTCTTCGCCGTGTCCGCGGCCTT
>CATJWA010000143.1 GCA_949744025.1 uncultured Eubacteriales bacterium | reverse complement strand
GCTCTAATAACTACTACTCTATAATACAAGGAGAAAAACACGTCCCGGTAGGTAGTCCGGGAGTACCCGCTTCGGGTATCAGTAACCTGCCTCCTTGGTTGTCCCTTCCTTGCGCGCAGTCAAAAAAGGAGGAACAGCAATGGAAACAGCATGTACGGCAAAATTCACGGTAATGTTTTCCGAGCCCTGGTGGGTGGGCATCTACGAGCGCGCAAGCGGCGGGCGGTATGAGGTGTGTAAAATAACTTTCGGCGCCGAGCCGCGCGACTGCGAGGTGTACGCCTTTTTGCTGGAGAACTGGAACCGCCTGCAATTTGGCCCGTCACTTCCGTCCGAGCACGCGCCTGATGGCACAACAAGGCGTGTCAGTCCCAAGCGAATGCAGCGTCAGGCACGTGAGGAAATTCGCGCCGGCCTCGGCACCAGGGCTCAGCAGGCCCTTGCTTTTGCACGCGAGCAGGGAAAACAGGAGCGCAAAAGGCTTACACGCGAGCAGAACGTGGCCGAGAGCAAGCACCGGTATGCCCTGCACCGCGAAAAACGAAGGGAAAAGAAAAAGGGACACTAAAAAAAGTGGAACGGCGTTTAAAGGCCGTTCCACTTTTTTAATCTTATTCACACACGATATCCGCCACCGTGTAATCGCCCAGCTCGATTGTACCCCTCACCCTGAAGGGAAGCGGCCGCCTAAAAACCGGGCCGTCCGCGGCAAGCGTGTGGTATTCGCCGTTCTCACCGCAGATATCAACACCCGCCGCCTTCATAAGCCGCACAGTCTCAGCGTCAAGCATCCTCCCCGTCAGCTCCGGAGGCAAAAGCGTCCGGTTTACGCTTTTTATCAGACATTTGTAGCCGAGGCGAATTATCTCATGGACAAGCTCCTCCCGTCCCCGTTGCCACAGCGGGAAGCAGGGCTCAAGTCCCGCTGCCGCGCAGCGCTCCTCCTCCCAGCGGCGGTTGCCGTCAATGTCAATGTCTCCGAAGCAGGCCGCCGCCGCTCCCAAATCTCTTGCCCGCGCAAGCCCTGCCTCAAACGCGGACGCGTAGGTTTCTCCCCGCGCAGGACAGCTCATTACGGGAATTCCCAGTGCCTGCCCGTAGAGCCGCAGCATTTCGTTGTCCGCTCCGTGGAAATAGGAGCGCCCCGCCTCCTCGTTGACCATGACAACCAGGCACACCGGCTCATGCCCCTGCTCAAGCATTTTGTGCAGGGCCAGCGTGCTGTCCTTCCCGCAGCTGTATGACATCGCAAATTTCATACCTTCTCCTCAAGCGCCATAAATGCGGCGCGGACAAGCCTGCCCGCGCCGTCTTGCTTTTACATGAAATTTTTATGCGTTCCACTTTTTAAGGCTGTTGTTGATAACCAGCATACACGCAATCGTAGCCACGGCGGAAATTGCGGCCATGATAAAGGTCATGGTGTAGGCTCCGGTCGCGGCATACATCACGTTGGAAACCGCGTTGAAGAATATCGAGCTCAGGCCCAGAGCCAGCATTATCACTCCATAGTTCGCGCCCGAGTGCTTCGGACCGAAGAAGTCAGTGCTCGTGGCAGGGTTTATCGCCGCCGGCCCGCCATAGGCAAAGGCCGTGAGCAGTATTACCACGAAATAGGCATACCCGCCGACAAAGATAAGCAGTATCGCCATTACCGCGGTCATCACGCTCAGAAGGTTCAGCGTGTTTATGCGCCCGAGCTTATCCGACAGCGAGGACATTATCAGCCGTCCCGCGGCGTTGGTAATACCCGTAACGGATACGCAGGTCACAGCCAGCGCCTCGCTCAGTCCGCGCTCCACGCCCAGGCCCTTTATAAGCGGCGTCACAAGGTTCCACGTGCCGTTGTAGAAGAATATCCCCAAAAACAGGCACCAGAACGGCACCGTGCGCATAGCCTGACCGAGCGGCATATCGCGCGTCGTGAGGCTCGCCTTGCGCGCGGCAGGCTTCGGCAGCGCGTCGAGATACTCCTGACCCGGCAGCTTTATCAGCAGACTGGCCACTATGCCCAGAGCAAGGAACACGATAGACAGTATCCTCAGTGTCAGGCTGATGCTCATGCTCTTGAGCATCCCCGCGATTATGGGGCTGAACACAACCGTGGCAAGCCCAAAGGTGGACGCGCCCAGACCGGATGCAAAGCCCCTGCGGTGCGGGAACCACTTCTGTATGCCGGAGAGCACCGCGCCGTAGGTCACGCCGCTGCCGAGGCCGCCGAGAATGCAGTAGCTTATGTAAAAGAGCACTATGCTCGCGCCGGCGGGGATAAAGGACGAGAGCAGTATGCCGCCGCCGAACAGCACCATGCCCAGCAGGCAGACCTTCATCGGTCCGACCTTGTCATTGAGCGCTCCGCCGAGCAGGTTGCCCAGACAGAAAGCAAAGAGCATAAAGCTCGCCACAAGGTTGACCGAGCCCTCCTCCCAGCCGTAATAGCTTATCGCCGCGGGCTTGAGCACGCTCCAGACATAGAGTATACCCACGCAAAGCTGTGCCACCAGACAGCCCGCTATCGGCAGCACCGGAGATTGTCTTTTCATTGCTTCACCTCACGCGCCGAAAACGGCGTCCAATCCGCCCCACTTTTCCTCAAACATGCCCGCGTCCATGAGCTTAAGGTCCTCCGCCACGGCGGGGACAAAGTCCATATGAGCAAGAATGTCCTTTTCCAAATCAATTCCGGGGGCTATCTCGATTATAGTCATCTTCCCGCCGGCAAGCTTCATAACACACCGCTCGGTAACATAAAGCACATCCTGCCCGGGCTTTATGTACTTTCCGGCAAAGGTTATCTGCTCAACCTGCCCGACCAGCTTGTGAATTTTGCCCTCCTCAACTATGGTGAGCTTTCCGCCGCCGACACTCAGCTTTGCCTTGCCCATGAAGGTACCGCAGAAAACCACCTTCGGCGTGGCGTTTGTGATGTCGATAAAGCCGCCGGGGCCGGTCAGCTTCGGGCCGAACTTGCTGACGTTGACGTTTCCGTCCCCGTCGCACTCCCCCATGCCAAGGCAGGTCATGTCAAGGCCGCCTCCGGAGATGATGTCAAAGGTCGCGCCGTGCTCCACAACCGCCTCGGGGTTGTAGCTGCTGCCAAAGTTGGGCAGAGCGCAGGGCACGCCGCCTATCATTCCGGACTCACAGCACATGGTTATACGGTCGATATAGCCCTCCTCGGCCAGTATGCTGCCCACGTCCGCGCTCATGCCGACACCGAGATTGAGCACGAAGCCGTCGCGCACCTCGGCCGCGCAGCGGCGGGCAATGACCTTGCGCTCGGAAAGCGGCAGAGCCGGAATGGCCTTGAGCGGACGGCGTACCTGTCCGGAGAATGCCGGCTCAAAATAGCGCCCCTCGGTCTGCCAGCAGGCCATTGGGTCCGTGGCCTCAACGACGTAGTCAACCAGTATGCCCGGTATTTTCACATCCTTGGGTGCGATGGTCTCATTTTTGGTTATGTACTGCACCTGCACAATCACGATGCCGCCGCTGTTGTGCGCGGCGGAGGCCACGGCAAGGCCCTCGTTTATTATGCCCTCGTGCGCGAAGGAGATGTTGCCGTTTTCGTCGGCAATCGTGCCGCGCAGCAGCGCCACCTTCAGCGGGAAGCTCTTGTAGTAGAGATACTCCTCCCCGTAAAACTCCACCAGCTCAGCCACATTTCCCTTTGTGCACTCGTTCATGCGTCCGCCCTCAAGCCTGGGGTCAACAAAGGTCCCCAGACCGACCTTGCTCAAAAGGCCGGGGCGCCCCGCGGCTATCTCGCGCCAGAGGCTGACCGCGATGCCCTGAGGCAGGCACCAGCTCTCAAGCTTGTTGGCAACAGCCAAATCACGCAGCGCCATGGCGCTGCCCACATGCGCGCCCGTCCACTTTGACACCAGACCCGGTCCGGCCTCGCCCAAGCGGGACAGGCCGCGCACTCCCGCCTCGGGTCCGAGCGGAGTCTCGCGCTTGTTGTAGTCCCAGCCGTCAAAGCTGTTTCCGACGCCCCAGTCGCCCATTGCGCTGCCCTGGTGAATCTCCAGAGCCTTGGGGTGCCCCGTGGCCTTGAAGCTGTCGCGTATCGCGCACACTACCTCCTCCGGAAAGCCCGACAGGCCCATTCCCGCCACGCCTATCGACGCGCCGTCGGGTATAAGCTTCGCCGCCTCGGCTGCGGTAACAAATTTTGCCATTTCTATTCCCCCATAAATTTTATGTTTTCTGTCTTTCGAATCCGTTCGCCGAACATGTTCACTGAACCCGTTCTGTATTATTAAAACAGATTATCGCCGCCGAGGCAATAGTAATTGTAAAAATATTTCTTTTTTGTAGGCTTAGCCAAGCCGGGAACAGCTTTTTTGTCGGCTTTTCGGCCCCGCTTCCACTTGGCAGCTACAGGCAAAAATGATATTATAATAAATAATATATATCTTGGAAACGGGGAGGCAATCGCGTGAGCGGAGTGAAAAAGACAAGGCGGCAGCAGGCCATTGACACAAAGGTTCACATCTTCAACACCGCCGTGGGCCTGCTCGAGCGGCAGGAATTTGACAGCATCACCGTGCGGGACATTGTCCGCGCGGCGGACGTCTCCGTCGGCTGCTTCTATAACTATTACAGCTCAAAGTTAGACGTGTATTACGAGACATATTTTCTTGCCGACGAGTATTTTGAGGTCACTGTCGCCCCCGCGCTGGAGGGACTGAAATTTGAAAGCGCAGTACACCTCTATTTTGACTACTATGCGCGCTACAGCTTTGAGATTACGAGCCTGTCGCTGACAAAGGTACTCTACAACTCCAAAAACAAGTGCTTTGATCGCCGGCTTGACCACGGCATGATGCCCGTGCTGGTGCAGGTGATACAGCGCGCCTTGGACAGCGGAGAGCTCTCCTGCTCCGAGGACGCGCAGGACATAGCCCAGTTCTTTCTGATAGCCGTCCGCGGGCAGATATACAACTGGTGCACCAACGACGGCGCCTATGACCTGCGCGAGGCCATGCAGAAATTTGTCTCAAGGCTTCTTCGCGCCTATGTATAAAACGCAGCGGCTGAAAGGCCGCCGCTTCATGGATTTGTTTCCCTTTTTAAAATAAAGGAGGACCGCTTTGCGGTCCTCCTTTGCTTTTGTTATATTTCCTCTCCCCGCTCGCGCTGCTTTCTAATCTCCTCGCGCTGAACGATGAAGATGGCGCGCAGCAGCCGGTCCTGCTCCTTTGACGAAAGGGTTTCAAGCTGGCAGCCGTAGCTTATGTACGTCTCCTCCTTCTCCCCTACGCGGCGCACCTGACAGACAAAGTTGAAGTCCTCCTCCTTTTCCGTGATGCTTATGCCGCTGACTATGAGATGGTCCCCCACCTCATACTCGTCCCTGCACTTTATCAGCAGTCCTCCTGCGCTCACGTCCAGAATTTCGCAGCGTACCGGCTTTGTGCCCGGACTGCCCGAGAGCGAGCGGCGGTAACAGGTGGCGGGAGGGTTGGTGCTCAGCCTCTGTCGGAAGTAGACGCGCTGCTCTTTGGTAAACTTGCTCTCCAGGCGGTCAACCTTCCATATCTGGCTGCTGCTTCCGCATATCTTGCCCTGAAGCACCAGACTGCTTTTCTCCCGCGTAAAGCGCAGGCGTATCTCCTTGTTGTACAGCACCGGCGGCAGGTCGTAGTCCCGCGCGTCGCGTATGACCAGAGCGCCGCCCCTGTAGCTGTCCACCTTGCCGATGAAGGTCAGACGGTTGCTGAGCGTGAGCACATCCACTCTCATGCCCGCCTGAATATCAAATTCGTCTATGGCGCGCTCCTCCACCGCCTGTGCAATCTGGGCAACCTGTTCCTCCTGCGCCGTCTGAGCCTCCTCAGCCGGCCTGGCAGCACGAAAATTGAGCAGCATATTCCGGTTCTCCTTCTCGTCAAATATTCCGGCCGGCCCGCCGGTCCGCTGTGTCACATAGTCATTACATAGTGGAGTATAACCGCCGCCTCCGCGCGGTTTATGGGGTCCCATGGCCGCAGATTGCCGTTGTTGTCCCCGTTGACTGCGCCCAGGCGCACAAGAGTGGCCACAGCCTCCTGAGCATAGGGCGCCACGCTGCCGCCGTCGGCAAAGGACGACAGCTCCGCGGTTGAGCCGCCGCCGAGACTCCAGCCCGCGGCCTGAAGCGCGTTTTTGATTATCACCATCGCGTCCTGCCTCGTCAGCTGGCCGTTCGGACGGAAATTAGTCCCGTCTCCGGAGATTATCCCCAGACTTCTCGCAGCCGCCACGGCCGAGGCATAGTAGCTGTCCGCCGGCACGTCGGCAAAGCCGGCATTCGCCGTTCCTCCGCTGAAATTATAGGCCCTGCACAGCATCACTACAAAATCGCAGCGGCGTATATTCTGCCCCGGCCCATACTGGCCGTTGCCGATTC
>CATJWA010000142.1 GCA_949744025.1 uncultured Eubacteriales bacterium | reverse complement strand
CCGCCGTGCCGCAGGCGATAGCGAAGGGCCCGCCGCCGGCACTCTCGGACGCCGCGAGCGCGGCGCAAAACTCCGTTTCCAGCAGCCGCAGCATACCCACGCCGTTTTCAAGCTGCGGGTAGTCCCCGTAAAAACCGTCCGGCGGCAGCGGCAGACCCGCCGTGAGGTACAGCTCGTCCGAGCAGTAGAATACGCGCTCGCCTGTCTGAGCAAGACATCGCTCTCCGAAAGCGGTGACCTGAGCTATCGTCTCCGCGGCGTGCCCGGGCGTGAAGGGATGTATCTCGTCGAGACCCTCCCTGTGCTTTGTCAGCCCCACGGGCACCACCGCCACGCTGGCCACCGCGGGGCGCAGCTCGTACAGCTCGCGCATGGAGCGCTCAAGCTCCTCACCGTCGTTCCACCCCGGGCAGCATACTATCTGGCAGTTCATTTTTATGCCCGCGCGGGCAAAGCGGCGCATTATGTCCATACACTCGCCCGCCCGCGGGTTTTTGAGCATCCGCCGCCGCAGCTCGGGGTTGACGGCGTGTACCGACACGTTCACAGGGCTGACGCGCAGGTCGATTATCCGCTGCACCTCGCGCTCGGACAGGTTCGTCAGCGTGATGTAGCAGCCCATGAGAAAGCTCAGCCGCGCGTCGTCGTCCTTGAAATAAAGGCTGCCACGCATACCCGGCGGCATCTGGTCCACAAAGCAGAATACGCAGCTGTTCGCGCAGCTTCGCGGGCTGTCCATCAGGTAGGTTTCAAATTCCAGCCCCGCGTCGCCGCCCTCGTCCTTTTTGAGCATGACAAGCTTTGTCCTTCCCTCCGGCGTTGTCAGCTCCAGCACCAGCCGGGGCTCGTAGGAATAAAATTTGTAGTCGAGCACATCAATTATCCTGTGCCCGTTTATCGCCACGAGCTCGTCGCCTGCGAAAACCTTCCGGCACAGCGGACTGCCGGGGTCTATTGACTTTATAATATGCTTCATAATCGCGCCGCCCCGACAAAAGGCAAAAGGAGAGGCGGCTTCCTGCCTCCTCTCCTTAAGCTCAGCTTATTTTTCTTACTTGTCCGCTTCGACCCTGAGCACCTGACGGCCGTTATAAGTGCCGCAAGCCTTGCAGGCACGATGGGGCAGGTGGTAAGCTCCGCAGTTGGGGCAAGCTACGATGCCGGGAGTTTCCAGCTTCCAGACGGAAGAACGTCTTTTATCTCTTCTCGCCTTTGAGACCTTTCTTTTTGGTACTGCCATTATGACACCTCCT
>CATJWA010000141.1 GCA_949744025.1 uncultured Eubacteriales bacterium | reverse complement strand
GTGTACTTTCCTGTAAACCAATTCTTACCTCTGAAATTTTCGCTAAGGTCTTGAAAAAAAGCGTGTTTTATGCTATATTTACCATAGAAATAATAAGAGGGTGGATTTACAGGAAAGTACACCTTTTTGTAAATCACTGAAATTGGTATGTCCGCTCTCCTCCCAACCCCGCACGGAGGAGAGCTTGACATAGGAATCTGTACTCACAGACGAAAACGCCGGAGGAAGGGCATGCCCCAGGTCCGGCCGTTGGAGCGGGTGAAAGCGGGTTCTATCATAAGAGGAGAGGAGGCAGAGACCCGTGAATGCAAATTTCGAGGCGGGGAACAGTCCGCATGGATGCCGGTCCCCGCGGTCCTGCGCACTGGGACGGCGGGGAGCAATAAGGGCAGCGAACAAGTGTGGTCCGCACAATGATTGAATGCGCTAACCGTATTTTTGGGCAAACCGCAGACAATTTTCAGCGACTCCATTTGGCAAACCATGGGAAACCATGGGACCGCAAAGCTATGGGAACTAATGTGTCGCAATCCAACCGAGGATTCCTCAGCCGCCGGCGGGAGCCGGCCGCGCTGGGAGAGAAGGGACAAAGCAACGGCGGAAAAGGCGGCGAAAAGCTGCGCTCCCGCGGGACTTTGGCCCGACGAAGATGCTATGTTAGCCCGGCTGCTGGAGAATTTGGCAACCCATCCGAAAGGGTGGCAGCGCAAAGCCGTGAAGCTAAGGTGCGAGGGGGAGCGTCTCCCCGCGCTATGCTCGTCCGGCCGCCGGATACTTTGCATCCGTTGGAAAAATGAGCAAAGAAAGGAAGTTTGATAATGAGAAGTTATAAGACATTGCTTAAACGCGGGCTTGCCCTTGTCCTTGCCCTTGTTATGTGCCTGAGCATGCTTTCAATCGCTGCTGCCGCAGATGACGGAGAGAATGTTCAGGATGACGCGGCATACTCCGGCGAGACAGCCGGGGAGGTCAGCATCGAGCCGCCCGAGGAAACCGAAGAAACCAAGGATGCTGAAACACCCGAGGAGACCGAGGAAACCGAGGATGCAGAGACACCCGAGGAGACCGAGGAAACCGAGGATGCTGAAACACCCGAGGAGACCGAGGAAACCGAGGATGTTGAAGCGCCCGAGGAGACCGAGGAAACTGAGGATGCTGAAACACCCGAGGAAACTGAGGATGCTGAGGCGCCTGAATCCCCTGTAAAAAAACAGAAGGCTAAGACAGCCTCAGGAATCACTCATAAGGTGACCTTTGACCTCAGGGACGGTTCTCCGCTGATTGAAATCGAAGTGCCGGATGGAGAGTTGATTCCGGCAGAATCGATTCCAAATGCGGAAAGCCATGCAGATGGATATACTTTCTCTGGCTGGGAGTATATTAATTACCAATATGGCGACCGTTTTTACAATAGGGCCTCTTATGGGGACATTATATTTTGCTTAAATCCAGAGTATAGAGACTGGGATTTTGACACAAAAACAGTTACAGAGGATGTCGTTATTTATGCGAAGTGGGATGCACCCGGAGTTTATTATGCTCAGTTTGAAACCTCGGGTGGACCATTGGTGCCCTCTCAGCGTTTTACTGATCCTAATACTGTAACTGAACCTAATGTGCCAGGGTGGACAGTTTCTGATTGGTGTTATGCGCTGTATACAATTTATCCCGATGATGTTTTAGCAGTTTTACACGAGTGGAATTTTGGTCATGCAGAAAACAATCACCGTACTTGGCCCGTTCTTCTCGCATACAGCACAGTATACTATACGATTGATGACAATAATGTAATGCGCCTGTATGGTTATGGAATGAGTGAAGGAGGCTCTACCGTTGACCCTGACCCGACAACCGAGGAAGGGAATACGCATTACCTTTATATCCCCGCTGGCTATGAAGCTGAACTTCCGATTTATTCAAATATAAAGAGGTACTATAAGAGCGGGAATTGGTATGTGATTGCCCCGAATTCTTGGAATGTCCAAGATACGCCTGAGATCACCAAAATTGAAAATGAGGATAACGTAACTGCGGAGATATCAGGCGTTGCACAAAATAAAACAGGTTATTTTGTTGATGTTACCGCTTCTGAGAACGCACAGGTAGGGGATATAACCGAAGTATATGTCACCTATACTGGCGTGAACAGACAAAATTCTTCAAGAACTCAGAGATTTACGGATAAAATTATTGTCGAGATTACTGATGTTGGAGAAGAAACGCTTCAAAAGGACGAAACAAAACTCATTACAGCAAAGACGGATGTTAGTGCTATAGGCTATGATACAGATACGCGCAGAGCTAAGGTAGGACCAGATAGCAGTGATGTTGCAATTGTAAGTACGAATGTGCCTGATTATCTGGGTTATTCTCAGAACAAGCTTCTTTCCTATAATGCTACAGGTAATAAGGATGGAGAGGCGACAGTTGAATATCATTATTATCACAACACCATGATTAAGGATTCAACTGCGGGAAAGTATAACGGCTATTCAATGTTTGATTCCAGCCTGCATTACTGGGTCGATGTCGTCAACTTTACCGTCGGCAATCCCTCGACCGACGACCCCGACAGCATCGATGACCTGGAGATCAAGAAGGAAGTCGACAAGGACAAGGTCACGGGCGGCGACACGCTGGTCTACACCATCACAGTCACCAACAGCAGCAGCGTGGATAAGAAGGTGACTGTGACGGATATACTGACTTCCGGTTTGAATTTTGTCAGCCACGACGGGAACGCGGACGAAGTAACCATCGGCGGGGAATTTAAAGACACTATCACCTGGACGCCCACTGTCTCCGCCGGGGGAAGCGCCGTGCTGCACATCACCTGCAAGGTGAACGACAACGCGCAGGGCGGCTTGCACAATACTGCAAAGCTGACGATGAAGGACGGCGAAAAGGAATCCTCTGCTACCACCCTCGCCGCCCCCAAGAAGTACACCGTCAGGACCTACGACCCCGATAACCTGCTGAACACGTATAAGGTGGTTGCGGGTCAGACTGTCACCCCAGATTCTCCCACCAGGGACGGCCACACCTTCCTGGGCTGGGCCACCACCAGGGGCGGCGCGGTTGCGTACCAGCCGGACACGGCGATCAAGCCCACCGGAGATATGGACCTCTACGCCGTGTGGCAGGACAACGGCGGCCACGGACCCGGCACTGACCCCGAGGAATTTAACCTCAAGGTGGAGAAGCGCATCACCGAGGTCAACGGAGCGGCATATACAAGCGGCGTCATCCTCAAGGACGGCGATAAGGTGACCTATGAGGTTAAAGTGTCCAACACGACAAAAGAGGACCTGCCCCTTTACGATCTGGTAATCTGGGACGTGATGGACCCCGGCCTGTCCATGACCGGCGAGCCGTCCGGCAGCGTAAGCGGCAATGGCGGCAATACCGATATCCGGTATAAGGGCAGCGCCCCGGCCCAGGTTGAGGAAAACGGCAATACCGTGACCAAGACCGCCTATTATTGGCAGCTGACCGGTGAGTTCAGGAAGGACGCGTCCGTGACCCTGACCTACACCGACACGGTCAGCTATGACGGCCACGACAAGATTACCCTGCGCAACGTCGCCTACGCCAGCGGCTACACTGTTGCTGCCGATGAACCGAGCGACGTCAGTACGCCGAGAGGAGCCGCGCGAAGCACCTTTGATCCCAGCACCCTCTTTGACCCCAGCCGTGACGAGCATAAGGTCAACGGCAGCTCCGGCGCGGAAGGCGCCGTGAGCGGCGGAGGCAGCGGGGCCGAGATTGAGGTCGGCGGCAAGCCGTATAAGGTGACCTTCGATCCCAACGGCGGCAAGTGGGGCACAGATGGCGCCAACAGGACCGTCGAGGTGCCGAAGGCTGATACCGGCGACACCACCGTGGGCAGTAAGATGCCCGCAAATCCCGCCGGGGACGGCAGCCACTTCACCGGATGGAACACGAAGCAGGACGGAAGCGGGGATACGTTTACAAAGGACACCCCGATTACGGGCAATGTGACCGTGTACGCCCAGTGGGAGGAGCACAGCTTCACCCGTGAGGATGACAGCGCATGGGTAACGGAGCCGGACTGCATCAATGATGGCGTTGCCAGCTTTGTGTGTGAGTGCGGCGAGCATGAAAACCGTACCGTGGAGGACTCCAGGCTGGGACATATCACCGGCAAGTGGTACGATGGCAGCACCAAAGATTCCGTGCATACAGACGGCTGCACCACTGCTCAGCACAGCGAAATCTGCGACCGCTGCGGCGCGGTGCTTGGTACCGCCGACCACAGCTACGGCGATTGGAGCGTGGATAAGGCTGCCACTATCGACGCCGACGGCGAGCGCCATCATGTGTGCGCCGTCTGCGGACACGTCGAGAAGGAGGCTATCCCCGCTCTTGGCAAGGTGACCATCACCGTCGAGTTCAGGGACGGGGAAGGTAATCTCGTCAAGGCCGAGAAGGTAGTAGTGGCTAAGGACAGCGAGTACGACGTGACGGCGGAAGCAGGCAGGCTCCCCGAGGGCTACGAGGCCGACGGAGAGCTTAGCGGAGACCCCGTTAAGGGTACGGCAGACAGCGATAAGACCGTCACCGTGCCTGTGAAGAAAACGGAGACTGCGCCCGAGCCCGAAGCCAGAACATACACACTGTCCTATAACGCCAACGGCGGCAGCGGAACGATGGAGAGTCAGAGCAATACCAATACCACGGGCTCCGCCACGTTCACCGTGAAAGCCAACGCGTTCACCGCGCCCGAGGGCAAGGTGTTCGACGCCTGGAATACCGCCGCTGACGGCTCCGGAACGGCTTATGCCGAAAACGCGTCCATCACGATCACGGTGGACACCGTTCTCTACGCACGGTGGAAGGACGCTCCGGTGATACCCATACCCACCTACACCGTGACATACGCGCTGAACGGAGGAAGGTCCGACGAGCAGCTTGTCTATACCGGCCTTAAGGCGGGAGACGCAACGCCGGCCATCGCCAACCCGACCCGCAGCGGATACACCTTCAGAGGCTGGGATCCGGCTGTTGCGGAAACGGTTACCGGAGACGCGACCTATACCGCGCAGTGGCGCCGCAATGGCGGCGGAGGAGGCGGAGGCGGAGTAACTCCGACAACCCCGCCCGAGATTGAAATCGAGGATCCCGATGTGCCTCTGGCCTCGGCCCCCGGCCTGAACTCGGCAGACCACTTTGCCTACATCATCGGATATCCCGACGGCAATGTGCGTCCCACGGGCAACATCACGCGCGCGGAAGTGGCGACTATATTCTTCCGTCTGATGACTGATGACTACCGTACCGCGAACTGGTCCACAACCAGCAGCTTCTCAGACGTAGAGGCCGGAAAGGTGTGGTACAACAACGCGGTTGCGACCACTGAGAAGGCCGGACTCATAAAGGGCATGCCCGACGGCACCTTCAGCGGCGAGCGCAGCATAACCCGCGCCGAGTTTGCGGCAATAGCGGCACGGTTCCTCAGCAATGAGGAAGTAACGGTAAAGCCCTTTGACGACATTGCCGGCCACTGGGCTGAGCAGGATATTCTTCGTGCAGTGCAGGCAGGCTGGATACGCGGCGACGGTGACGGAAGGTTCCGTCCTGACGACCCCATCACGCGCGCCGAGGTAATGACTCTGGTCAACCGTATGCTCGACCGTGTGCCCGATAAGGAGCACATGCTCGCGGATATGATAGTGTGGCCTGACAACCCCGAGAGCGAGTGGTACTATGAGGCTGTGCAGGAGGCCACGAACGGACACGACTATGAGCGTGCCGACGGCGTGACCGAAACCTGGACGGCGATGCAGCCTGTACGCGACTGGGCGGCTTTGGAGACGGAGTGGGCCGTGAACGGCGGCGCCTCCGGCCCGGCCGAGGACAAGGACAAAGGCTGAGAGAGCAAGAGCAAAACCCCGCGGACCGGACATGGACCTGTGAAAGCAGCACATGCCCGGACAAAAAGAGGCCCAGAGGCATTTGCCTCTGGGCCTTAACCTGATGCATTAAATATCCGGTGGCTGTAATGAAGTGCATTCGTTTGCATATTTAACGGAAGCTCTTGATCCACGTAATCAGGGAGTCATGGTATACATTGTCAATGACATCCTTTCTCATCCGGTCGGTGACCGGGCCGTGTTTTTCCATAATGGCCAGAATCGCTTCCTGAAGTCCTGCAATCCTTCCGCGCTCGAATGCGT
>CATJWA010000140.1 GCA_949744025.1 uncultured Eubacteriales bacterium | reverse complement strand
TGTGGGCAGCGAGCAGGGCGGTATGCGGCCGGTGCTGATAGTGCAGAACGATACCGGGAACAAGCACAGCCCCACCGTGATAGCGGCTGCGATAACCAGTCAGGTCGGAAAGGCCAGGCTGCCCACCCATATCGAACTGGCCGCCCAGGGCTATGGTCTGTCCCGGGACAGCGTCATACTGCTGGAACAGATACGCACGATAGACAAGTCCCGTCTGCGTGAGCGCATGGGAAAGCTTGACGAGGCGACTATGAACAAGGTTGACAGCGCAATCGCCGTCAGTTTTGGACTGTAATCAATTCGGAGGCCGCTTTTGCGGCCTCCGAACGGAGGTACATATGAGAACAGGAAAAGCAAAAATTATTATCTGCGTGCTTTTGGCGGTGTGCGCGGCGGCGGGTATAACGGTCTACGCGGCGTACAATTACGGCACGAAGGACGATCCGCTAATAACCAAGAGCTATCTTGACGAGGTGCTCACGCCGGAGCTGATGGCGGAATTTAACGCACAGCTTGACGCGGCGCAGGGCTCGTCGGGGGACGGGACCTTCACGGTCGTGACGCTCAGTAGGGGGCAGAAAATAACCTGTCAGGTGGGCTGCGAGATAATGCTGCGCATAGGCTCGGCCAGCGCCAGCGGCCCCGACTCGCCCGTGCTGGTGGACACCACCTCGGGCACGACGCTGGAAAACGGCGGCGCGCTGGTGAAAAACCACCTGTATATGGCTACTATAGTAAACAACGGCCTGACCGCCTCCGCGGACGGGACAAAGGTGCTCATAAGCGGGGAATATACGGTAAGCTGAAAGTCATAAACCTTCAAATCCGCTCATACACATGTATGAGCGGATTTTACTGTTTTGGAGGTTTGACATATGGAGGGAAAATACCCGATAATTGTTGACGGCGCTCCCCTCGGGGCGCTTGAGGTGAAGAAAAACGGCGCGAGAACGTTGTTTTCGGCGCGCTGCCGCATGATTGACGGGCTGCTGCGCCTGTCCGTATACGGCGAGGGTAAGGAGGGCTACCTCGGAGTAATGGTCCCCGAGTCGGGGGAGCTGACGCTCACACGCTCGCTCAGCCCGCTGGAGCTGCGTAAATTTCCGAGCGTGATAGAGAGAGTTGACAGGGCAGGAGAGGGACAGGCTGCCCCCGTCTTTGCGCCGCAGCCGCCGACGGACACATCACCTGCGCCGCAGCCGCCGACGGACACATCACCTGCACCGCAGCCGCCGACGGACACGTCTCCCGC
>CATJWA010000139.1 GCA_949744025.1 uncultured Eubacteriales bacterium | reverse complement strand
GTAACGCCGCCGATGATAATGATTTCAAAGATGACGGTTAAAATCAGTACGCTTGTATGCATAGTCTCCCTCTTTTCTCTAATTTACAAATATTGCCGCCTGCACTTCGCAGGCGAAGTTAAAAAACTTATGCTTTTCTTTCCACCCGCCTTTCCTCATCCGCAGGGCGGAGCCGGGCAGGCGCCGCCGTTTTCACGTTTTTTATACTTCAACTCCGCCGCGGAATGACGGAATAAAAAGCCGTGACTACCTGATAAATCAGCAGGAGAGAATGTATCCGCCGTCCGTCACCTGAACGGTGCCGGTTATCTGCGCGGCAGCGGGAGAGGCGAGGAATACGGCCAAAGCGCCGACCTCAATGGGCTCGCCAAAGCGGTGGAGCGGCATCTGGTTGTTTATGTACTCGTACTGGTCGGCGGGGATAAACTTGGACAGCTCCGTGTTGAAGAAGCCGGGGGCTATGGCGTTTACGCGGATGTCGTACTTTCCGAGCTCGACCGCCATGCAGTGGGTAAAGTGGCACACGGCCGCCTTGGAGGTGCTGTAGGGGGACATCGGCTGAGTCTTGTTGACGATGAACGCGGCGTTGGAGGCAATGTTGATTATCGCGCCGCCCTTGCCCGCGTCGCGCATCTTCTTGCCGAACTCATAGGTCACATGAACGGTGCCGTTAAGGTCGGTGTTGACGACGTTGTACCAGTCCGTGAGCTCCTCGTCCATGTTCAGCAGCTCGTTGAAGCAGGAAACGCCGGCGTTGTTGACAAGAATATCAACCTCACCGAAATCACTGACAACCATATTGGCAGCGGCGCGAACACTCTTGATATCAGTGATGTCGCAGTCGAAGCTCATGTACTTTCCGCCGTACTGCTTGAGCTCGTCGAGCGCCTCGGCAGCCTTTGCCTTGTCGCGGCACAGAATGGCGATGTTCGCACCGCTCTGAGCCATGGCCACTGCGATGCCGAGGCCAAGTCCGCGGTTGCCGCCGGTTATAACGGCGTTCTTGCCCGTAAGGTCAAAGGCGTTTTTCATGCTTGTGATGGCAGGAATCATTTCAGACAGTCCTTTCTTCTCAGGTACGGCTGTTCACGCGCGTCCTGAATGCATAAAATTATTTAAGTATCCGAAAGCACGGATACACTTTCACTTGTAAGCTCAGGGATTTTTCATTTCCTCGTCCAGGTCGGCCAGAATACCGTGAAACTCCGAATAATACTTCTCCCTGCTCTCGTGCCCCTCCAGCTCAAGCGGCATCTCGGCAAGGTTTCCCATCACCGTCGGCACCCACTGGTACGGCACGGATACGAGCACCGTACTCTCGTCCCAGAGCCGCCGGCCGTGCGGACCGTGAATAAAGGCCGGAACGGTGAAGTTTATCTTTCCCGTCATGTACGGATTGACCAGAAACCACGAGCAGCCCATAACCGCGGTGCTCTCCGAGGTATAGCTGACTCCTGTGGAATATGTAGCGGCGCGCATCACCGGCTCGACCTGCCCCGGCGTGCCCGCAAAGACAAGCACGTCAGGGTCCCGCCTTATTTTGTCATAGGGCACAAAGGAGACATAATTGACAGTTCCCTGCTTAAGACGCTTGACGGAATAGTAAAGCCTGGCGTTGCAGCGCGGGGAATTGAACACTCCCAGGCGCTCGCCTATCTGTCCGCTCTCTGCCGAGGGGGGAAAGCTGTCCATTCCGACCATGATTTTGCCGACGCAGGTTTCCTTGTTCTCATTGGAAAAATAAAAGGGCTCCCCAGTCTCCTGAGCATAGCGTAGCAGCTCACACAGCGATTTTTCCACGCTCTTGTCCAGTTGAGGAACCTCCTCCGGCCTGAACAGGTCATAATACACGCCTATTGGCGGCAGACTCAGGCCAAGCTTGTTTATTACGGAATAGTCGAGCGAGGTTTCTTTCATCGTCCTTCCCCTTTCATAAATCGGTCCGGAGTCGAAAAAGCTCCCAACCCGCCGTTTCAGGCCAATATATTGAGCAAATCGAATATATTGACCCGTCAAGTTCATATTTCCTTATAAACAGATTGTACAACAAAAACTTCTTTTCCAGAAGAAACTTTTTGTTGTGGGCCAAATACAAAAAATTGTTACAAGCAATTATTTACCGCTGACAAGCAAGTTTTGTCTGGTCAATATGGCATAATCGGGTATAATATAATTAGCTTGGTGCAGCCATTGCGCCGGTTAAAAAAACGGTCATTTTTGCTGGGCCGGTACAGGAGGAAGAAAAATGCAGAGTATAACCGTCAGGCACGGCGAGGGCAAGCTCGCCACCAAAATATTCGTTTCCTCGGAGGACGCTTTCAACGTAACGTCTGTCATCGTTATGGGCAAGAAGGAATGCATACTTATCGACTGCCAGTGGACGCGTGCGAACGCCCACAGGGTTATTGCCGAAATTCTTGAAACCGGCCTTGAGCTCAAGGCCATATACGCCACACACGCCCATCCCGACCATTACTGGGGCATGGGTGAAATCCACGAGGTCTTCCCCAACGCCAAGTGCTACGCGCCGGCTCCCGTCTGCACGCTCTATTCCCATCAGTACCAGCCCAAGCTTGACGAGTGGACCGAGATAATCGGCGAGCAGAACCTCTGCCGCAAGCAGTGTGACTGTCTTGAGCCGCTTGAGGGCACCTTCATGGAGCTGGAGGGCGAAAAGCTCGAAATTATCCGCTGCATGGGCGACCTGATGTGGAACACCATCGTCTGGATTCCCTCAATCAAGACCGTTGTTTGCAGCGACGTTGTGTTCAACGACGCTCACCCCTTCACCTGCGAGGTCAACGCCGAGCAGCGCAAGCTGTGGATAAAGGATATCGAGGGTATTTACGACCTGCATCCCGAGGTCGTCATCCCCGGCCACATGAGAGAGGGTATGCCCCTTGACGAGAGCGGCCTGAAGTTCACCAAGGACTATCTCATCGCCACCGAGGAGGAGCTCGCCGCGACGAGCACTCCGGGCGAGTTCTACTACCACATGGCCAAGCGCTTCCCCACCGCCACGCTGAACATGCTCAGCAACGAGATGAACTCCGAGGTGTTCAAGGGCGGGCGCGACTGGTCCTGGAACGAGGACCCCGACCCCAACTGGCTCAAGTTCCGCACCGCGTGGAAGGACTGAAGCAATTTAAAAAAACCATGGATTCCGCTTTGCGGTTTCCATGGTTTTTTTTGATAAGCAGAGACAGCAGAGCGCGACCCCGCGCGAAGCTCTGCAAGGCGTTTTATCCCGCCTTCCCCGCAGAGCCGTCTTTTTTGCGGGGGATGATGTTCAGCAGGGCTATTGCGGCGAGGACAAGCAGGGCGCCGCAGGCGGAGGACGCGGTCAGACGCTCGTGGAATATCAGAACGCCGCACAGCGTTGCCACAACAGGCTCTATGGAGGCCATGATTGAGGCTCGGCCGGTTTCCGTACCCTCCAGGCCGCTGGTATACAGAAGATAGGGCAGATAAAAGCTCGCCGCGGCGGTTGCCAGGCACAAAAGCGCGTTGTACGGCGACCGGAGCATTATCGCCGCCTCCCGCGTTCCCCACACAATGGCCGCGCCGGCGGCGGCCAGAAGGCTGGTGTAAAAGCTTATTGTCAGACTGCCGTAGCCGCGGTTCATGGCAAGACGGGCAAAGATGCTATACAGCGCGTATCCGAGCCCGGCTCCGAGGCCGAGCAGTATGCCCTGCGCGGACAGCCTCGTATCCGTACCCACGCCGGAGACAAGGCAGCAGCCGGCAAAGGACAGCAGCAGCGCCAGCACCTTCACCGGCGTCAGCTTCTCGCGGAAAATAAAGCGCGAGAGCACGATAACTATCGACGGCGCGGTGTACAGCAGTATCGCCGCCGTTCCGAGGTCGAGATACTCCATGCTTGTGAAATAGCAATACGTGAAAAAGAGCATCGAGCACAGGCCGGAACCGAGAAAGCACCAGAAGTCCCTAAGCCTCACGGCGAAAAGCCGACGGTCCCTTATCAGCATCGTCAGGCCCAGCATGAGCGCTGCAAGGCCGCAGCGCAGCATTATCGCCCCCGTGGAGCTTATTCCGATTTTCGCCAGAGCGCGCACGAAAACGCCCATAAAGCCCCAGAGCACGCCGGCGGCAAGTATGTACGCGGCGTGCTTTTTCATCCCTGCACCCCGGCCAGCAGCACTGCTATCCAGTTATACAGCGGAAGGAAGCCTATCGGGAGGAAAACCGCCGGCAGCATGTTCGCCACCTTTATGCGCTTACCGGACAGCTCAAGCATGTTTATTCCCATTCCGATGAGTATCGCCCCGCCGGCGGCGGACATCTCCGTGACCACCTCCGGACTGAGGTATGGCGCAAGCACGCCGGCAAGCAGGGTCAGCCCGCCCTGAAACAGCAGGATGAACACGGCGGAAAAGGTCACTCCCACGCCCATCGCCGCCCCGAAGGCGGCGGAGGAGACGAAGTCCAGCGCGCTCTTGGCGTATATGATGCCGCAGTCGCCGTTTATGCCCGCCTCAAACGAGCCCATGATGGTCATCGAGCCGACGCAGAACAGAATGCAGGCGGAGACAAAGCCCTCCGTGAAACGGCTTTCCTTCACCCTGCCGCGCAAAAGCCTGTCCTTGACGAAATCGCCCGCGCCCTCAATCCTGTCGTCAATGCGCAGCAGCTCGCCCAGGGCGGTGCCGAGGGCCATGCAGATTATCACGCACAGCAGGTTCTCCGTCTCCACCGCGCTGGAGACGCCTATCACTACCGTTACCAGAGCCAGCGCCGCTATCACCGAGGAGACGTATCGCTGCTTTATTTTACTCCTGAAAATTATCCCGAGCGAGCTGCCCAGGATAACGGCTGCCATGTTTACAAATACGGCTGTCATTCGCTCAACCCTTTTCCTGTGGAATTTGCAGGGTACATTTTACTCTTTAACGCGTTAAAAGTCAAATTTTTCTGATTTGAGGCGTTTTTGGGCGGTGCGGCTGGGGGCTGTACAAAAATTTTACTTTTTTCGTGGGTTTTTCCGTTTTCGCGTATATAATTAAACAGAGGCACAAAACGTAAGGGAGGTATGCGGCGTGAAGGAGGGGCAGATTATCGAGCTTATCAGAGCTCGGGACGAGCTTGGCGCGCAGGCGTTTCTGACCTATTACGCTCCCATGCTGCGCTACATAGTCTCCCCCATTCTGACGGACGGACAGGACCGCGAGGAATGTGTCAGCGAAATTTCCATGCTCGTATGGGAAAAAATCGGCTGCTTTGACCCTGCCCGGGGAAGCTGGAGGGCCTGGCTGACGGCGATTGCGCGAAACGCGGCGCTCGGCCGAGCGCGAAAAGGCCGCGGCGAGGCACAGGAGCTTACGCCTGACATTCCCTCCGGCGAGCCCACGCCGGAGCAGGCGCTTTTGCTCAGCGAGCGGCGGCGCGCACTGCTCGACGCTCTGGGCCATATGCAGCGGCGCGACGTGGATCTGTTCTACCGGAAATATTATTACATGCAGCCGACGGCTCAGATCGCCTCCGAGCTGGGAATGACGGAGCGGGCCGTCGAGGGCCGGCTGTACAGGCTGAAAAAAAGGCTGCGTGAGGAGCTGGGAGGTGTCAGGCATGAGTGAACGCGAAAAAAAGCTCCCCGATGAGGAGGGCTTCGAGGCGCTGCTTGAGAGCAGCATCGGCGAGCTGCCGCCGGACTACATCGCCGTGGATGTAAGCCCATGGAGAAAGGCAATGGACCGCATCGTGCTGGGCACGGCGCTGACGCTTGTCACACTCAACTTCCTCCGGCTGAACTATATTCTCCCCGCCATAGGTACAATACAGCTCCTGCTCGGACTGCGCCGTCTGCGGCGGGAAAACCACGCCTTCGCGCTCTGCTACGCCATGACGGTTATACGCGCCGTCCTATTCTGTTTCACACTGCTGCTTGGCGCCACGCGCTTTAACGGGGAGATACTGGCCTCTTACCCTGCCATGATTTTAACCGCATTCGCCCTTATCGCGCAGTTTGTCTATATCCTCGCCCTCTGCCGCGCCTTCCGTACCGTGCACCACAAGGCGGGGCTCTCCGGCGAGGTGGGTGCAGCGCTGGCGCTGGTGATATGGTATGTGATTTTTACCGTGCTGGCTCTTATCAACTTCAGTGGCACTATAGTAGTATTGATAATAATCATCGCCTATTTCTTTATAATCTTCAAGCTGGCCAAGGTGGCCGACGAGCTGGACGGCGCCGGCTACAGCGTGCGGTGCGCCGGCGTTCGCGTGTCCGACCGGGCCTTCACGTTGAGCGCCCTGGGCGCTGTGGCCGCGGCGGGCCTGTGCCTGTTCCTGCTTCTGAGCAGCTATCCGATGGACTGGCAGCCCGTCTACGCCGAGCAGGACGGCCGCGCCGCGCAGATACAAACCGAGCTGGCCGTCCTCGGCTATCCCGAGGAGCTGCTCGCGGATTTGTCTGATGAGGACCTGCTCGCCTGCGAGGGAGCGGAGCGGGTTGCCGTCATGGAGATGCACGGCCAGCGGACCAACGGCAAGTTCAGCCCCAACACCGACGTTATTGCCGTAAAGCTGCCCGGCGAAAATCGGGAGTGGAGAGCGTTTTACCATTTCCGCTGGGTCGGACAGAACGATTTCCGCGGAACGGAGGCCATAGACCTCCTGCCCTGCAGCGGTGACAACGGTTGGTTCGTCTGCGGCCAGGCGAGCGGGCGCGTGCTGTGCGAGCTTGACGGCCAGACCCGCGCCGCGCCGTACTACTCGCTGGATACCGCGAGCCACACCATAAACAATTTCTTTTTCGGGCCGAGCACCGACACGCATATTCTCGCCCGCTTCTCCCTTCCGATCGGCGGGGAGGACAACCGAGGTTATCTCTCCTACGTGTTTGAGCTGCCGCGCGGGGACTGCATACACGCCTCGGCGGAATATTTTCACCAGAAAAGTCTGTGGCAGTATCCGGTACTCACCGCTGGAGACTATGCCCTTTCCCGTGAAACCGGAGACATCTCACAGGTGTTCGAGAGGTTTCAAAACACATTCAGCTTCGACTCCTTTGAGCTATACGGGGACTGACAGGCCACAGAAAAAGGGCTCCGGCATAAAGCCGGAGCCCACGTCTTTTTCATTATTCAAAATACGAATCCAGATACTCCCACGCCGCGTCCGAAAGCTCGACACACAGCTCCATGTGGAAAATCTCCAGCGACGCGTAAGGCGCGTCATACAGGCGCAGGCGGCCGAGCTCAACCATTTTCAGGTCCTCGGGCTTTTGTCCGAATTTCAGCGTCTCCGTCTGGTACAGCCTGAACTCGCCGCGCAATTCGGCGTTTTCAGGCAGCTTGACCAGCTCCCATTCCTCAGCGTCGAGAGCATCACTGAACTCATCGAGCTCGGCGTCGCTGGCGAGGGTTTTGACAAGCTTCCCGCCCGCGGAGACTACCCGTATCTCCTGAGCCTTTTCAAGCTCCGTATCCCGCGGGCCTGTGTCTCCGCAGGCGCACAGCAGCAAAAGCGCGCAGGCGCATACTGCAAATATCAATTTCTTCATAAGAGCCTCATTTCCTTTTTACATAATATTCATCGTTCATTGCCAGAAGCAGCTTATACGCCTTCAGAGCGCCCGAGAAGTACACGCACGGGAAAAAGCCGGCGCCGGCGAGGACAAGGCCCGCGGCCGTGAAAAAATCGTCCAGCTCATGCGCCCGCTCCGGCGCCAGCGTGGGGAACAGAAAAAATCCCAGCAGAATCATAGCCAGCCCCGCAAGGCTCAGGCCCTGCCAGCGGGGACGCACGGCCGCGTATTCCGCCTCCAGCTCCGCTCTCAGGCCGGAGCTGACCAAAGCCGGATGGGCCGTCAGCTTCCTGTACGGATTATCCCACTTAAACACGGACACAAGCAGCAGCGCGCCCGCGATAACCAGCAGCACGAACAGAATTTCCGCAAGCCTCCCGTT